>JANTFU010000048.1 GCA_024763295.1 Anaerolineales bacterium | reverse complement strand
AAAGACTCGGCATTTTGCCAAAGCGATTAGCCCGCAATGCCAAAAACAACACCAATCGCTGCCGCAATTAGGACAAGCAAAATGACAACTAAAATACCAACCACCACAGGCACGGTTTTTTCATAAAGCGAGGGATATGAACGGGGATTCTTTTCTTTTTGTGTATTCATCAATTTACCCAGCTAATTACGGTTATTCTCAAAAGCCTGATAAGTCTCCATCAACGAAAGCATGGTCTGATCGGTAAAGGCATGAATGCGCCCAAGCATTTCGCCCCAGGCTTCAACATCAACAACACGCGAGCTGAGGTAGACCTCGGTCATGGATTCGATCAACAGATTACGGAAGAAGAGAAAAGCGCGCGTAGCATCTAGTAAACACAGTCCATAGCGACGCCCACGTGAAGCGTATTCGTAGCCTAGCGAGCGCGATTCGGCAATTGCGTCATCGCCCTGCGCGTTGAGATAATTAGCAAGACTTTGCATGAGGTTTTTGCTGCTCATCCGATACTGGCGTCGGGCTTCGTCATCGAGTTTTTGATACCAGACTTCTTTTTCAAGCCTTTTTTCAGCGATTTGAAAGCGAATGCGGTTTAACACCGAGTGCAATGCGCGCTCAGGGGCGACCTCCTGATTTTGACGAGATGTTTCGAGCCATAAATCAATTTCGTCAAGCAGATAGCGGCGGTGACCGCCCTGTGTACGGTAAACCGGCAAAACCCCTTGATCTGACCAAGCACGCACCGTGCTGGGATGTACCCCCAATTTTTCGGCTACGCCACTCAGACTTAGCCAATTCTTATTATTTGTTTTATCCATACTAAGACCTTATCATATTCTATGTAAATTTATGCAAAACATACTTTAACCACAGAAAAAACTTCGGTCAATGTAGATTTTTGTAGGTTTATGATTTTCAACACTGGAATATAGGACTCAAAAATCGGCAGCCTTTCTCTCCCTAATGGCTGCCGATCTTTGATACATGGCTTCCCTCGAGACCACCATGTCCGGATGTCCTTGCACGCAGAATAATACAAGGCAAGCGTCCACAAAACGTCAACAAATAGCGAAAAAAAACATAAAATTTCGACAACAAATGTCATTCCACGATATGACTTTTTGCAAATATCGCAACTGCGCAAACCACTTTGGGTAGTGGGCAAAATTGACAGATCAAAGATTTGTGGCAAAGCCTCCCTGCGCTGTCCTTGACGCAGCGTTTTCTCACAAAGCGCCGCCGAGGACGGCGACTAGAGCCAAGAGGCAGAACAGATAAAATCAGTCAAAATTTACCAATCTGTGAAATCAGGCTCTCCGACAGGATTTGTGATAAACTACCCGCGCAAATTATCCACTTGGAGAAACTCATGACCTTTCACGGCTCACACCCGCTAGAAATTGCAGGATTAAAACGCGAACTCCCCCTCCTTGAACTTAGCCCCGATCTGCGCATCGCGGTTTTGAATATCCTTGGCGACACTGAATTGGTGGAAGCCTGCGCCACAGCCCTAAAAGACAAACTCGCTGAAACAGACTACGACGTCATCATCACGGCTGAGGCAAAATCGATTCCGCTGGCGTATGCGCTGTCCGTCCACACCAGCAAGCCGTATGCGGTCTTGCGCAAATCATACAAAGCCTATATGGGCGTTCCCCTGAGCGCCGAAACGCTCTCGATCACAACCGGTAAACCCCAAACCCTGATTCTTGACGAAAAAGACCAAGCGCTGATTAAAGGCAAAAAAGTGGTTCTGGTCGATGATGTGATTAGCACCGGCTCCACGCTCAAAGGGATGCGCGAACTAATGCAAAAAGCTAAAGCCGAAGTCGTCGCAGACGTTGCCATCCTGACCGAAGGCGACCAAGAGAAGTGGGCAGATGTAATTTCGCTTGGGCATATTCCGCTCTTTAGGGACTAAACAGAACCAAAGAAAACGAGAAGAGCTGACAGGTTTTGAAAACCTGTCAGCTTTTTTTAACCTGCGCCCCGCGCCAGAAATGGAGACTGAAGCGCCATTTGAGACGCCTATTTCACCAACTGCTCTTTTTGCTTGCGCGTCAGTTGTTTGATGGCATACTCCCGTTTTAGGGCGCTGCTTTTACTTGGCAGTTCTTCCACATAAATCAGCTTTACGGGACGGCGCGTTTGGGTATATTTTGCGCCTTTGCCGGCATTATGCGCCTGCAAGCGTTTTTGTGGATCGGTACTCCAGCCGGTATAGTATGTGCCATCGGCGCACTCGACCATATAGCAAAAAAAGGGCATTATTAATCGCGTTTACGGTCACGATAGCCAAAAAGATGCGCTGCCATGCTCGGCAATTCAACGCTCTTGCGATCTTCGTCGCCTTGCAACCACTTGGCAGCAAAACGCTCGTTCTCCCAATTTTCGCGCCCTTCCTGAGCATCTGTCAAACGTTCGCGTAAAGCCGATTGATCTGCACCCACAAGCAGGGATTTGATTTCCTGCAAAGACGTGATCAAAGCGTCCAGCTTCAGCGTCAGGCTTTCGCGGTTAGCAAAAGCGGCTTCAGCCAAAGATGCGGCACCCTCCTGATGGAGACTGGGTCGCGTTGCTTCAGCAAATGCCCGTCCTGCAATTTTGCGCGCTTCCTGCCAGCCCGAACTTTCGACCGATGTATTGACCAGTGCGGCGGCTGTCAGTTGGGGCAGCAAATGCGCCGATGCCATCACCCCATCCGCTTCGACCAAATCGGTGAAAATCGCGCGCGAGCCAAGCATCCCAATCAAGGTTAGGGCGGCGTCCACCGCTTCGCCGGGGGCATCGCCGGGGACAGCCAATAAGGTTGCTGTGTGTTCAAAGAGATTTTTGCGGGCGGCGTTAACGCCGAAAGGTGCCTCGTGGAGATATGCGGCATTGATGACGGGACCCAGCCCAACATACGCGCGTTTCGTCGGGAAGATTTCTTTAATCCACGCATCGACAGCCGCTTTTCCTGTTCCCGTGTCCAAAATAATCGCGTCTTCTTTCACGACATCCACAATATATTTGAGCGTTTCGTAAATTTCGCTAAAAGGCAAGCTCAAAATAATAATATCTGCATCTTTGACAGAACTCGGCAGGTTGCGGTGTACTTTGTCGACCGCGCCAATCTTTTGAGCGTCTTTTGCTACGCCGAGGTCTTTATCGTGCCCCACGCGGTAAATATCTTTCTGATAATTTTCGAGCGCCAAGCCGATTGATGCGCCAATTTGCCCCAGCCCGATAATTGTAATTTGGAGTGTCATAAGGATTCCTTCTTTGCGTTTTTGGCGATTATACCCCGCAAGATGTCGTTAAATGGAGAGAACCAAGGACGCCGACCTTGGTTCTCTATTGAAAGGAGGAGAAGAGAAATCACTTTATGGCATTATATTAACATGGGCTTTCATATTCTACTTGACGCTTACCCTACGCTTGCCCTACGCAAGCCCGCCACTTATCTAAACTGTAAGGTCGCTGTTAGAATATGTATGTAAATGGAGGTGGATGATGGCTCACGCAGGGAAAATTTATTTTGGCAAAGTACGCGATACCGCGCTGGGAGATTTATGGCTCGCCTGCTCCGATTTAGGTTTGGTTGCTCTCGAATGGGATTGTGCCCAGTCCGAACTTTTGCGCGTTTTAGAAAAACGCCATCCCAAAGCCGACCTCGAAGAAAATCCGCGCCGACTGGCTTTAGCCGCCAACGAGCTACGCGAATATCTGGACGGTAAACGCAAGCGCTTCAGCGTCCAAATTGACTGGTCGGGTATGTTACCTTTTCAGCGCCAAGTTTTGTTGGCGACGTATGCCATTCCCTACGGGCAAACATCCACCTACGGAGAACTGGCACAGCAATTGGGGCGTCCACACGCGGCGCGCGCGATTGGGCGCGCCGAAGCGACCAATCCAATGCCCATCGTGATTCCCTGTCACCGCGTTCTCGGCGCGGACGGCAAACTGCGCGGCTACGGCGGCGGGCTGGAAATCAAGAAATGGCTTTTGTGCCTTGAAGGAGCGGTTTTGGCATAAAAATTATTGCGTAGTGCGTATTGCGTAAGGTTCTGCTTTCGCGCAATCATTACGAAATACGCTTTACGCAATACACTGTTTTTTTACTGGCAACGACTTCATTGCAACGCTTTACGCAAAGGACAATCAACACACATGGATCAACTCGTACAAGCAACCACATTATTTCTCATCAAAGACGACAAAATTCTGCTTGGGCACAAAAAGACGGGCTTAGGCAAAGGCAATTACTTGGGCATTGGCGGCAAAGTGGAAAAAGGAGAGACGATTGAAGAAGCCGCCATCCGTGAAGCGGAAGAAGAGATCAGCATTCATAACCCCAAAATCATCAAAGTCGCCGAGATGCGCTTTGTCTTCCCCGAACATCCCAACTGGAGCCAGCATGTGCATGTCTTCACCGCCCGTCGCTGGGAGGGAACACCCGCCGAGTCGATTGAAATCAGCCCCGCCTGGTTTCGCTTTTGCGAAATTCCCTTCGAGAAAATGTGGAATGACGCTATGTTCTGGTTACCCGCCATCTTGCAAGGACACACCCTACAAGGCGATTTTCTCTTCAGCGAAGATGCAAAGGTCAAAGAAGTCTCGTTACGGGAATATCGATTCTAAATCAGTAACATAGCACTGCATGTACACAAAAAAAGGGTGGAGATAAAGCTGAAAAAGTTGAAATGAATATTTTTATTGAAAAGTTAGATTCAGCCCCCTGCCCTCGCTCTGCTCGGGCGTCCCCCATTTGGCAAGCAAAATGGGGGACAAAGCCAAACTTATCGCCTCGTCTCCCCTAAATTCCACGTTTTTGGAATTTTGGGGAGATGTCCGAAGGACAGAGGGGGCGAATTACATTACAGAAACCACCGACCCACCCTCACCCTTCTCCACCATAATCTGCGTTGGGAAAGCATCTTTCAATGATTCAAGGTGCGTAATCACCAAAATCTTCGCAAAATCGCCCTTGATCTGGTTGATCGCTTCAACCAGACGCTGCCGTCCCTGCGCATCCTGTGAGCCAAAGCCCTCGTCGATAATCAGGGTTTGCAGGCGCGCGCCCTTGCGCTGCGAGAGCGCATGCGAGAGCGCCAGCCGGATCGCAAAATTGACACGGAACGCCTCCCCACCGGAGAACATCTCATAATCACGGATGCCCGCGCTGTCGCTGATCTGGATGTCGAGCGTCTCCTTCATGTCATCGCGCTTGGCGTCCTTGTACGCCGCCTGCGTCACAAAGCGCACCGACATCGTGCCGTTGCTCAGGCGGTCGAGCAGGTCGTTGGCTTTCTCCTCGATCTGCGGCAGGGCTTGCTCGATCAGCAGGGCGGGGACACCATCCTTGCCAAAGGCGCGTTCCAGTTTTTTGTAGCGCGAGATTTGGATGGCGAGTTCCTCGCGCCGGGATGCAAAATCGGATTTGCGCGCGCGCAGCGAATCAAGCACATCCACTTTTTGGCGCGCCGCACCGACCTCGACCCGCAGTTGGTTCTCTTTCTCCTGCATTCCGAGCAGTTCGCTGTATGCCGCAGCCTCGTCCGGCGTTTTCTCCTCGGCGGCGTCAAGGGCAGCTTTCGCCTCCTCATACTCGACCTGCTGGGCGGCAACCTCGGCTTGGGATTTGGCGATTTGCTCGTCGAGATTCGCCAGTTCCTCTTCTATAGGCTCAAGCGCTGCTTTCGCATTTTCAAGTTCGCGATAATCGTCTTCAGCGCTGCGCAGTTCACTCTCACGCTGACGCGCGGCATCATGCTCGGCGGCATCGTAACCGAGTTTTTTGAGTTCGGCATCTACTTCAGCGAGGGATTTACGCGCATCTCGGGCAAAGTCTTCTTTTTCTAAAATTTCTTTTAGCTCCGCGAGACGCACTTCCCCTTCTACTTTCCACTTTCTATTCTCTTCTTCCAAACTCGCAAGACGTTCCCGTAACTGCGTCAACTTCGTCGAAGCATTCAAGCGTTCTTTTTCAACGTTGGCGTATTGCGTATTGCGTGTTGCGTATTTTTTAACTTCCTCGTAAATGGCTTCCATTTCCGCTTTATTGGCACGGTATTGATCGCCCTTTTCTTTGCCATCTTTTTCCATTTTGGCGAGCGTTTCCGCGTGATGTTCTTCGCTCAACTCTTGCCCACACAGCGGACAACTGGCTTCTTCAATCGCTTTGAACTCATCAATGCGTTCCTGCAAGGCTTCCATTTGGAGCTTGAATTGTTTATTCTCTGCCTGCAAAACAGTATATTTTTCACGCGCCTGCTTTTCTTCTTCCATCAAAGCATCGCGCTCAACAATTTTTTGCTCGATCTCACTCAACGCTTTTTCAGCAATCGCAACTTCTTCCCGAAGTCCACTGATTCCTGATTCCTGATTCCTAATCACTAATTCCTGTTTTTCCAGCGTAGCAAGTTCCTGCTCTAAACGCGCTTGCTCTGCGCCGATCTCCTGCAAGAACGGCTGACGTTTATCATCCTGCTCATGGAATTGTTTGGCGGTCTCGTCCCATTTTTCGAGCGTTTCACGAGATTCTTTCCAAGCGGCGTAAGCGGCGTCCACATCGGCGGCGCGTTCAAGCAGATCGGTGTAACGCGCGCGGGCAGATTCGCGTTCTGTGCGGCGGGATTCGATCTCGCCCAGGTTGCGTTGGGAACGGGACAAACTATCCGCCAGCGACTTGACTAATTTGCGCTGCTCTTCCAAAGATGCGGTTAAACGGCGAATATTCTCAAGGACAGATTCCTGTGCTTTACGGGTAGCAGATAAACGTCCAAGTTCGTCTTCGAGTTCGCTTAATCTGGCTTTGCGGACATCTTCCTGATCCAATTCTTCGTCAATCTCCGCGATGCGCCCATCCACACTATCCAATTCTTGCTCAATTTCACGGCGTTGCGTGGCGGCACGCGTTTTGTACTCATCCCAAATCTCCAGCCCCAGAATGCTGCCGAGGGTTTCCTTGCGTTGACTGGCGCTTTGCTGCGTGAACTGGTCAGCTTTGCCCTGCAAAAAGAAAGCGGCGTTGACGAAGGTGTCGTAATCAAGGCGCAGGGTTTGCTCGATGCGCGCCTGCGTGGCGCGCATGGTCGCTTCGGTAAGCGGTCGCCACAAGCCATCATCGTGTACCTGAAATTCAAGGCTTTTTTTCTTGCCGCGCGGCATGGTGCGCTGGATGCGATAGCGGTTGCCCTCGTAGTCAAAGGTGTAAATGACTTCGGCGGCTTTGGATTGCAGGTTGACGAGCGAATCGTCGGTTTTACGCGCTTTGCCAAAGAGCGCCCAAGTCATTGCGTCGAGCAAGGATGATTTGCCCGCGCCATTATGCCCCGTGATGCAAGCGAGGCTGAAGTCGCTGAAGTCGAGTTCGACAGCGTTGCGGTAGGAGAGGAAGCCAGAGATTTTTAGGGAGATAGGGATCATGGATGGGATTATACCTGTAAGTGATGCGTGAAACGTAAAACGTAAATTGGAGTTTTTTTATTTTTCCGCTTTCCTATCTGGCTGTTTTTCTGTTATCATCGCCGCATAAACATCATAGAAAGGGAAGGGTTTTATGGAAGCCTTTTATACCGTAATTGGGTTAATCATTGGTATTGTGATTATGTGGCTATGGGGAAAAAATAAAGAAAAAGATATGTCACGCAAATATATCGAGCAAATTAACGCGCTCAAAGAAAAACAGCAAAATGAGATAAAAAACGCCAGAAAAGAAAGCGTACAAACCAGCCGGAACGTCCTGCGCGGAAAAGTTGCAGAACAAATTGCGCCTATGTTGGATGGGTTTGAATACTCTTTTTCTGATGCGCGTTTTTTAGGCGACCCAATAGACTATGTGGTCTTCAACGGATATTCAAATCTGCGCGATAATGGTGAGGGAGCCGACAATCTTGAAATTGTCATTCTCGATGTAAAAAGCGGCAAGGCACGTTTACAAAAAGGACAACGCGCTATCAGAAATGCCATCAACGCAGGACGTGTGCGCTTTGAAACAGTTCACGTCTCTGAAAATGGCGAAATCACGAAAAAAGGGAAGAAACCAGCCCCCAAACCAACCGTTCAAACGCAGAATATTTCGCAAACCCCAAAGACTTATGCCCGCGCCGACAAAAAGTGGATTGTACAAGAAGTTAAATTTGTCCTAGAGAAATATCAACAAGGGGCGACCATAGAAATACTTTCAGAAAAAATCCAGCGCCCGCCTGCCGACGTAAAACAGAAGCTGCGGGCGTTAGGGAAACTCAAAGAATAAACTTCACGCATCACGCATCACGTTTCACGTTTCCGCTTTTTCTGTTATTATCGTGACGGAGCAAAAATGGATAGAACCCCTACCGCACAAGCCCGCCGACGAATGATTTTATTGTCAATTATCTTGGCAACGATTCCCTGCTATTGTCTGGGATTTGTTGCCGTTGCGGTTGCTCCGGACCCCGTCACCGTCACGCCGACGGTCAGCGAGACGCCCTCCCTTTTGCCTGATACCGTTACGCCAACTTTGGGCACCCCCCCGACGGCTACCGTGACCAACACGCCCAAAATTCAGACATCCACCCCCAGCAGCACACCAACCGAAACAGTGACGCCGACAATTACAAACACCCCGTCATCGACACCCTTCCTGCCAGCCACATCAACGCCAACCAATACACTAACATCCACACCAACGCTGACCTTTACCCCAACCCAAACCTTCACACCGACGGCAACTTTCACGCAAACGCCAACGCCGTTCCAACCGGCGACTTCAACGTCAACGCATACCGCAACCCCAACCGAAACACAAACGCCCTCTCCAACCCCATAGCTTTTTATTAAGGGATTTTTATGGCAAAACCCACAGCACTCCTCAAAGAACTGATTTCCATTTCCGGGCTTTCAGGTTTTGAAACGCCCATTGCCAACGTGATCGAAGAAAAATGGCAGCCACTAACCGACAAACTCGAACGTAGCCCGCTCGGCTCTGTGCATGGCTTAAAACGCGGATCGGGCAAAGGCAAATCGATCATGATTTCCACGCACATGGACGCGATTGGCTTGATTGTCAAAAAAGTGGATGGCGAATTTCTGCGCGTCTCCAATTTGGGCGGGATCGACATCCGCGTGCTGCCGGGGCAGGCAGTGACCATCCACACCGAACGCGGCGAGTTGCCGGGCGTTGTCGTCCAACCACCGGCGCATCTCCTGCCGGACGGCGAAGCAGATGGCGCGATTGCAATGAAGCATCTGCTCGTTGATCTCGGTCTCCCTGCTCGCCAAGTGGCGCGCAAAGTCAAGGTTGGCGACACCGTTTCTTTTGCCAACGAACCCACTGAACTCAGTGGCGATCTCGTTGCTGGGCATTCGCTTGACAACCGCGCATCTGTCGCGGCGTTAACGCTGTGTCTCGAAGAACTCCAATCCCGTCATCATCTTTGGGATGTTTGGGCAGTCGCCAGTGTACAGGAAGAAGTTGGCGCAATCGGCGCGAAAACGTCCGCTTTTGGCATTCAGCCTAATCTCGCCCTTGCCGTCGATGTGACCTTTGCGAAGGGTCCCGGCGCAAGTGGCTGGGAAGTTTTTGAACTCGGCAGCGGTCCCACGCTCGGCTGGGGTGCGGTTAATCATCCCGTGCTATTTGACCAAATGAAAGACCTCGCTAAAAAGCTCGAGATTCCCTTCAGCGTGGAAATTCTGCCGGGACGCTCCGGGACGGACGGCGACGACATTCAGCTTGTCGCCGAAGGCATCCCGACACTGGTCGTTAGCATTCCGCTGCGCTACATGCACACACCCGTCGAAGTGATCGCTGTCAAAGACGTGCAACGCACTGCGCGCCTGCTGGCAGAATTCATTGCCGTGCTGGATGAAGACTTTTTAGATAAGATTGTTTGGGAAGATTAACGTCCAGTCTCTGAGCGGAGGGTTGAGTAGCTCCGATGCTTTTCGGAGCATATCGAAACCCGCAGTCGAAGAGCGGTATTTGCAAAACCCGTCCTTCGACTACCGCTTCGATACGACCTTCACTCCGTTCAGGTCTACTCAGCGTCCGCTCAGGAACTGTATTGGTATAAAACATGCTAAAAATACGCAAATCACAACTGAACTTACTCGAAAAACTGACGAATACCTGCGCGCCCTCCGGCGATGAAGGGGCTATTCGTAAAATTATCCGTGCGGAGGTCGAAGACCTTGCCGATGAAATCAAAATCGATGCGCTCGGCAATTTGCTCGTCACCAAGCGCGGCAAGGGACGCAAGCGTCTCAAAGTGATGCTCGCCGCGCACATGGATGAAGTCGGTTTCATGCTTGTTAATGACGCGGGCGATGGGCTTTACGAAATCAATGCCCTCGGCGGTTTGGATTCGCGTCAACTCGTTGGAAAACCCGTTCTGGTTGGGCACGACAATCTTCCCGGAGTGATCGGGGCAGCGCCTGTTCATCTGCTTAGCGCGCGTGAACGTGGCAAAAAAATGCCCCTCTCCGCGCTCCGCATTGATGTGGGCACGGGCAAACCCAACGTCAAGGTTGGGGATCGGGCGACTTTCGCCACGAAATTCCAGCGCATAGGGCAGTCTATCCGCGCAAAAGCGTTGGATGATCGGCTCGGAGTCGCCATCATAATAGAATTGCTGAAGAATGCCCCATCCAATGTGGATTTGCTGGCAGCCTTCACCGTGCAAGAAGAATTGGGATTGCGCGGTGCGAAGGTCGCGGCGCACGCGCTTGACCCGGACTTGGCACTCGCCATCGACTCGACGCCCGCCTATGATTTGCCGATGCACGACGGCAGCGAAAACATCCGCTACAACACCAAACTGGATGCTGGACCCGCGCTCTATACCGCTGACGCGCGCACGCTCTCAGACCCACGCCTGATCCGCTGGTTGAGCGAGACGGGCGATGCGAAGAAAATCCCCTACCAGTATCGGCAAGCTGGCGGCGGCGGCACGGATGCAGGCAGCATCCACCTTTCGCTGGATGGCATCCCGACCGGCTCGGTATCCGTGCCCGGACGCTACGCCCACACCGCGATGGGACTATGCCGCATTAAAGATTTGGAAAACACGTTGAATTTACTCCACACGGCGCTGAGCAATTTAACGCCGAAGATTCTGGAAACGCCGAGATAATTCTCGCGCCAAGACGCAAAGGCGCAAAGTTTTTCATCCTTCCTTGGCGTCTTAGCGGCTTTGCGTGATTTAGTAATTAGGAAACTCCTATGAAAACCTTAATCAAAACCCTCACCGAAACCACCGCCCCCTCCGGCTACGAAGCCCCCATCCGCGAGATTATTCATAATGAAATCAAAGACCTCGCCGA
>JANTFU010000047.1 GCA_024763295.1 Anaerolineales bacterium | reverse complement strand
ATTGAAAGAAAAAGGCATCCAACTCATTAACGAAACCGCGCGTGTCGGTGCAGATGGGAAGAAATATGCCTTCATTCATCCCAAGTCAACGGGCGGGGTGTTGATTGAGCTTTATCAGGTTTAAAATGCGTGTTGCGTAGTGCGTATTGCGTAATGTCTTCAAAACTTACGCAATACGCAACACGAAATGCGTTGAAAATTCGCAAAGTCCCCTGTTTTTCTTCATGTCCCCTCCTTCCTCTTTCCTCTCGCCTCATCTCCCCATCATCGTCGCCGTTTCCGGCGGTGCGGATAGCCTTTGCCTGCTTGGTACACTGCACGAGCAGGGGTATCCCCTCATCGTGGCGCATTTTGATCATCAGTTGCGTGCTGATTCGGCGGATGATGCTGGATTTGTTAAGCAGGTTGCGGGAGAATATCAGCTTCCCTTTGTGTTAGGCACAGCGGACGTCAATGTTTATGCCAAAGAGAACAAGCAAACGCTTGAAGAAGCCGCCCGAAATTGTCGCTATGCGTTTTTCTTCGAGCAGGCGCGTATCCACAAAGCACAAGCTGTTGCCGTCGGGCATACGGCTGACGACCAAGTTGAAACCGTTTTAATGCACTTTCTGCGCGGGGCGGGGTTGAATGGCTTGAAGGGAATCCTGCCGCGCACGATTTTGCCGCATTTTGACTCCGAAATTCCGCTTGTGCGCCCGATTTTGGATTTGCGCCGTGCCGATACAGAAGCGTGGTGCGCTGCGCATCATCTCGTTCCGCGCGAAGACCCGACGAATGCCGAGACGGATTATTTTCGCAATAAGCTGCGCCATAACCTGATTCCCGAACTTGAAAATTACAATCCGCGCTTTCGAGAAACGATGCTTCGCACCAGCCAAGCCTTGCAAGGTGACCATGCTCTTATCGCCGAACTCATCGACCAAACTTGGCAGAAAGTCGTTAAAGATGAAAGCGCAATCCATATCTCTTTCTTTCTTCCCTCTTTCCTCGAGCTTTCTCCCGCTCTCGTGCGTAATCTCATCCGGCATGGCATGGAAAAATTGCTCTCCGGACAAGCGGATATTTCTTTTGCCACCTTAGAACGCGCGGCTGAGTTTGTCGCTCATGCGAACGCGCCCCAGCGTATGGATTTGGCATCAGGTTTTGTTTTGCTCAAAGAAGATGAGTTTGTGTATTTGACATTGGACGAAAAGCGTTTGCCCGTTGGTGATTTTCCGCAGATGGGGGAGGGGATTTCTTCGGCGCAAGTGCGTGTGCCTCGTAATGACGAGGAAGTAAAAATAGAATTCGGTGACGGTTGGATATTGACGGTATCCAATATCGGTATTGAGCACGATATTCACAGCGCCGACCCATTTCAGGTCACGTTTGATGCGGATGCTTTGGTAGGCGAAATCTTTTTGCGTGGACGTCATCCCGGAGATCGCTTTTCGCCGTTGGGGATGGGGAATCAATCGGTCAAATTAAAAGATTTCTATATCAACATGAAAATTCCACGCCGAGCGCGAGAAAAATATCCGTTGTTGTGTGATGAGTTGGGTGTCATCTGGGTGCCGGGCTATCGCATGGCACAGCGAGTGCGTGTAACGGACGCGACTAGACACACCATCCGTTTTGCGCTTAAGCGGTGGTAAAATAGGACTTCAATTTAAACATGTATGGGTACGCAATACGGCTGTATTGCGTCCTTTTTTGAATATATGCCGCCGATTGTTTCGCTAATTATCCCTTGCTACAATGAAGAGAAGACCATCCGCTTATTGTTGGATGCGCTCTTGGCGCAGACCTATCCGCTGGTGAAAATGGAAGTGGTCATCGCGGATGGGCTTTCGACGGACGGCACACGCGCGGAGATTGCCCGTTTTCAGAATGAACATCCGGACTTGACGTTGCGCGTTGTAGATAACCCTGCGCGGATTATCCCGGCTGGCTTGAATGTGGCGATTAACGCTTCGGAAGGCGAAATTATTGTGCGCATGGACGCCCACTCCGTGCCCGCGCCCGACTACGTTGCGCGCTGCGTGGATGCTTTGGATGCCGGTTTGGGCGAGAACGTCGGTGGAGTTTGGGTCATCCGCCCCGGTGCCGAGGGCTGGGTAGCTGAATCCATAGCGGCGGCGGCGGCGCATCCGCTGGGGGTTGGGGACGCGCTCTATCGGCACGCCACCCAAGCCCAAAAAGTGGATACCGTTCCGTTCGGCGCTTTTCGGCGCTCGCTGATTGAGAAAATCGGTCTTTTTGACGAGACCTTGCTCGCCAACGAAGATTATGAGTTCAATACGCGCATCCGTGCAGCGGGCGGTACGATCTGGCTTGATCCTGCAATTCAATCCATCTACTTTGCCCGTCCGACTTTTGGGCGTTTGGTAAAGCAATATTTTAACTACGGCTATTGGAAGTGGAAGATGTTGCAGCGTTATCCTAAAACTTTGCGTTGGCGACAATTTTTGCCCCCCATTTTTGTGCTGAGTTTGGTCTTTTGGACGCTGTTAGGACTTTTCTTTTCATCGGCGTTGGTTGTTTTAGGCTTGGAGTTGCTGGTGTATGTGACGATTTTGTTCGTGGCTGGTCTTAAAATCGGTCAACCCGCGCTGCCGCTGGCAATTGGCGCGATGCATCTTGCGTGGGGCAGTGGGCTTTTGTGGAGCGCACTGAAATCTTTTTTTACGAGAAAATAATATGGCTGAAGATCTTTCCCGTCATTCATCAGTAAGGTTTGGTACCGTAGAGCAGAAAGCGGTGTTGATTTTGGGCGATGTGATCGCCTCCGTGCTTGCCTTGGTTGCTTCGATTGCGATCTGGCAGGCGTATTTTTTGCGTTCTTTATCTGCGCAGGGCTATACTGAAAGACAGATTGAACGTTTCTTTGATTTCAACATTCAGGCTTGGGTCTATGTTTTGCCGTTAATTTGGCTTTTGTTATTGATTGAACTCTACGAGCCACAAGTTGCTGCGAATCGTAAAAAAACACAGCACGGTATTTTGGTTGCGGTGGCGATTGCCTTTGTTGTCTATGCCGTGATTTTTATCACCTTCAAAGACCCAACATCCCTGCCGCGTATTGTGATTGGTGCTTTTTTGGTGCTGTCTGCTTTTCTAACGTGGTTTTGGCGCCTGCTCTACATCTGGATTTATACTGCCCAAGGGATGACGCGCCGAATTTTAATTGTCGGTGCCGGAAAAGCAGGGACGACGCTCGCTAGGGTTTATAACGAATTAGACCCAAAGCCTTTTTTTCTGGTCGGCTTTTCTGATGATGATCCTCACAAAGTCGGGACACGCGTTGAAGGACATCGCGTTTTAGGGCGTAACGATAACCTTATCAAAATAATTAAAGAAAATAACGTTACGGATATTGTCGTTGCCATCAACGGGACGATGATGGGACGTACTTTTCAGACGATTTTGGACGTTCAGGAAGGCGGCGTGATGGTTTCGCGTATGCCGACCATTTATGAAGAGATTACGGGGCGTGTTCCCATTCATCATCTTGAAACCGATTGGCTAATTCGTTCTTTTGTGGACGAAGCCCGCGTTAGCGCTTTTTACGAACTTGGCAAAAGATTGGTGGACATTGCCGGAAGTCTTGTTGGACTGGTCATCTTTTTGGTCAGCCTGCCTTTTATCGCTTTGGCAGTTGCCCTTGAAACAGGCTTTCCGATTTTCTATGGGCAGGAGCGCCTCGGAAAAGGCGGAAAACCCTTTATGTTGTACAAATATCGCACGATGATCAAAGACGCCGAGCCGGATGGGGAAGCACGTCCCGCAAAAGTAGACGACCCTCGCATTACGAAGGTTGGCAATATCTTGCGAAAAACACGCTTGGATGAATTCCCGCAGTTTTTCAACGTCTTGCGCGGCGAAATGAGTCTGGTTGGTCCCCGTGCCGAGCGTGAACAGTTGGTTGCCACATATCAAAAGCAAATTCCCTTTTATCGGGCGCGCTTGCTAGTCAAACCCGGCATTAGCGGTTGGGCGCAAATCACACAGGGATATACTTCGACGGTTTTTGCCACCAGTCTCAAACTCGAATACGATCTCTATTACATCAAACACCGCACAATCGGCATGGATATTACGATTTTGTTGCGCACATTTACGACAGTTTTCGGCTTTAAAGGACGCTAAATGAAAAAAACACTTGTCACCGGTGGCGCGGGTTTCATCGGCTCGCATATTGTCCGTGCTTTATTGGAACGCGGCGATTACGTCCGCATTTTGGATAACTTCTCAACTGGAAAACGGGAAAATATCGTCGGTTTGGATGTGGAACTCCTCGAAGGCGACCTCCGCGACCCAAAAATCCTCGCCGCCTCGCTCGTGGACGTGGAGTTGGTCTTTCACCAAGCGGCTTTTGTTTCGGTTCCCCAGTCGATGGACGTGCCAACCGCCTGCCTCGACGTGAACGTCAATGGCACTGGGATACTCCTTGAAGCCGCTCAAAAAGCGGGCGTAAAACGAGTCGTTTTCGCTTCCAGCGCGGCTGTCTACGGCGAAGCGGATGCCTTTCCGCTCACAGAAGATGTGCCGCCGGAGCCTTTTCTCTCGCCCTACGCCGCTTCCAAACGGGTGGACGAACTCTATGCCCAACTCTTCACTCAATCCTTTGGCTTGGACGTGACCGCCCTGCGCTATTTCAACGTTTACGGTCCCCGCCAAGCCCCCGATTCGCAGTATGCCGCTGCCGTGCCGATCTTTATCAGCCGCATGTTGGCGCAGAAGCCCGTCACTATCTACGGCGACGGCGGTCAAACCCGCGATCTGATCTACGTCGGCGACGTGGCGCGTGCCAACCTGATGGCAGCCGATAGCCCCGCAGCCGCAGGCGGCATCTTCAACATCTGTACCGGCAAAGAGACCAGCATTTTGGATCTCGTTGAAAGCCTAAAAGATGTTTTCCCGGCTGCGCCGCCCCATGTTTTTGCGCCTCCCCGTGCAGGCGACATCTACCGCTCAGTTGGCAGCGCCCAAAAAGCCAAAGAAACCTTCGGCTTTGAAGCCCAAACCGAATTAATGGACGGGATGCGCGCAACGGCTGAATGGATGAAAAGCAAAAAACGTGTTGCGTAGTGCGTATTGCGTAAAACCCTCGTCTACGGGGAAGCATTACGCAACACGCAACACGCAATACGAACTCTCGGAGTGAATCCCTTTTGACAAAACCCTCCAAGAAACCTCGCATTCGTAATCGCTACGTCCTCATTGGCGACCTGCTCGTGATCGTGATCTCGGTCATGGGCAGTTTTGCCTTGCGTCTTGATGCGGTCGAGTTGCCTTATTATTTTCCTGCCATCTTGTTAATGATGGTCGTTGCCTTGTTGGTCAAGACACCGATATACTATTTCTTCGGTCTCTACCGCCGGATGTGGATTTACGCCAGCATCAACGAACTCAAGTTGATTGCCTCGGCGGTGACGACTGCCTCGGTTGCATCTTCCGGCGTGATGTTGCTCTTGCTCGGCATTGAAGCCGTTCAGCCCGGGATGCCTCGCTCCGCTCTCGGCATTGACTGGCTGCTCTCTCTCGTCCTGATTGGCGGCTCACGCTTTGCGTTGCGCATCCTTGCTGAGCAGGGCAGCGCGCCAAATGGCGATGCCCATAAAGCGCTCATCATCGGCGCCGGCGATGCGGGCGCGCTTGTCGTGCGGGAAATGCAGCGCACGGACAAGATCGCTTATACGCCCATCGGCTTCCTCGACGATGACCCCGCCAAACAACGGCAGGAAATTTATGGCGTGCCGGTCATCGGCAAACTCGATGACCTCCAACGTATCCTTGAAAATCACCAAGTTGATGAAGTCATCTTCGCCATTCCCAGTTTGCCGGGAAAATTTGTGCGCACCGCCGCCGACACCTGCCGCAAAGCGGAGGTCCCTTTTCGCACGATGCCCGGTATTTACGAATTATTGGGCGGAAAAATCAATGTTTCCCGTCTGCGCAATGTGGATATTACCGATTTGCTCCGCCGCCAGCCTGCCCGCACGAACGAAAAGCTGCTCGGCGCATCCCTGAAAGGGAAGCGGGTACTCGTTACAGGTGCGGGCGGCTCGATTGGTAGCGAACTTTGTCGTCAAATCTCTCGCTGGCAGCCGGAGCAGCTTATTTTGCTCGGTCACGGCGAAAACAGCATCTTTGAAGCCCTCGGTGAGTTGCAGGAAGACTACCCGACCCTCAACTTTGTCCCCGTCATCGCCGATATTCGCCACGCCGAGCGTTTGGAACGCATCTTTGCTAAATATCGTCCGCAAGTTATCTTTCACGCCGCTGCGCATAAGCACGTCCCCTTGATGGAAGCGCGTGTCAATATCGAAGAAGCCATCACCAACAACGTGCTCGGCACGCAACGCCTCGTCAATGTCGCGCTCAAAGCCGATGTCGAGCGTCTCGTGCTGATTTCCACCGACAAAGCCGTCGCGCCCTCGAACGTTTACGGCGCGACAAAACGGCTCGCCGAAATGCTCGTTTTAGCGGCAGCAAGCCAAAATTCACGCGCGTTTACGGTCGTCCGCTTCGGTAACGTGCTTGGCAGTCGGGGCAGTATCATCCCCAAATTCAAGCGTCAAATCGCTCTGGGCGGTCCCATCACCATTACGCATCCCGCTATGGAACGCTTTTTTATGACCATCCCCGAAGCCGTGCATCTTGTTTTGCAGGCGGCGGCGATGGGGCGGGGCGGCGAAACTTTTGTGCTGAATATGGGCGAGCCGGTCAGTATTTTGGGTTTGGCAAAAGATTTGATCCGCCTCTCCGGCTTGGAACCTGACGAAGATATTGAGATTGCGTTCACAGGCATCCGCCCGGGCGAAAAGCTGACCGAAATTTTATGGGAAGCGGATACGGGCAACGACCCGACCGAACACCCCGACATTTTCCGCCTCTCCGGAGATGAACGCCTCGAAAACGCCCCCCTGCTTGAACTTGTTCGGCGCTTGGATACATTTTCTCGGCAAGGCGCAGCGGATGCGATTATCCGTGAACTCGATGAGCATGTGCCGGGCGCAGAAATTAATGCGTGATAACGTGTTTAAGTGTCATGTATCATGTAGTTATGTGGCGCGACCTGACGCCTTCCACTTAAACACCTGACACTCAAACACCTGACACCAAACACCTAAAACGAAAAAACTATGACCGACTTCATCCCCCCAAAAAAGAAACCTATCCGTTACACCGCTCCCCACATCCTGCAAACCGATGAATGGGGCGAGCTAAAATCCGCTTTTGGCTGGTACGCTGTGCGAGCCAAGGCGGGGACGCTTAGCGCCCAAATCCTTTTCCGCAAATTGCCGTTGGGTTTGACGATTGCCTACGCTCCGAAGCCGCCAGCGAGCCTTTTCCGCAAAGGGGTGGGCTTGGGCGTTGAAATTGACCGTGTTTGCAAAGAGAATCACGCCATTTTCCTGAAAGTGGAACCCGATGGCTGGGAAGCCGATGACCAACTCGACTATTTGCTCGAGGGCTGGCGCATTGGCGACCCGATCCAGCCGCCGCGCACGATTCTCGTGGATTTGCGTGGCACAGAAGAACAAATTTTAGGACGCATGAAGCAGAAAACCCGCTATAACATCCGTTTGGCGGGGCGGAAGGGGGTCACAGTACGCGCTTGGGATGATGTAGATGCCTTTTATGAAATGATCCAGACCACAGGCGGGCGGGACGGGTTTGGCGTCCACGCAAAAGAGTATTATCAGCGGGCATATCAGCTTTTTGTTGGTAAAGAAGGCAAAACTTCCGCTGAACTCCTGGTTGCGGAATATGAGGGCAAAGCGCTGGCGGCGGTGATGGTTTTCATCAGTGGTAATCGGGCTTGGTATATGTACGGCGCGTCGAATAACGAAGAACGTAACCGTATGCCGACTTATCTCGTCCAATGGGAAGCGATGCGCTGGGCAAAAGAGCATGGCGCAGAGCTTTATGATCTCTACGGTGTGCCAGACCATGACGAAGAATATCTCGAAAAGCATTTCAACGGCACGCAGCGCAACACAGGGCTGTGGGGCGTCTATCGTTTCAAACGTGGCTTCGGTGGTGAGGTGAAGAGGGCAGCGCAGGCGTTGGATCGGGTGTATAAGCCGTTCTTGTATGCACTGTATCGGACGTTCAAACATTAACGACGAAGGATACAGAAATTCTCGTAGGTCACGTTTTCAACGTGACGCTTTTGGTTGAGAAGATTGTCACGCTACAAGCGTGACCTACAAAAGCACGGTCGGTTTCACCGCCGTGCGGAGACCGATGAACAATCCCCGCACGGGCGTAAACGCACCGTGCTGCTAATCCAAACCCGCCAAAGCAGATTAAAAAACCTTTGTGCCCCCTTCGTAAACTTCGTGTTTAAATCTCCCAATCCCTAATCACCCAATTATCTAATCCCTAATCCCCATGCCCTGCAAATCCTCCCGCCTCTGCATCACTCTAACCACCTTCGCCATCAACCTGATCGGCGGCATCTTGAACTTTCTCTACCTGCTCTACATCGGCTTGCTCTTTCACGAATCCGATTTTCGGCTTGTTGAGCAGTTGTTTTTTGCGGGCGTGGTCGTTTTGGCGATTGCGGGCGAGATCGGGCATGGGATGGTGTTGGGGGCGGTTTACAAGACCTATAACCGCCTGCAAAAAAATGCCGAGACGCCCGTCTCCCGTTTTGTGAAGTTTCGGGCGGTTAATTTGCCAGCCATCGTCTCGTTTGGCTCGTTCACGCTCTGGATTTTCGCCGCAATCGTCTTTGGCGGCATCGTCTGGTACCAAGCGTCCAATCAGGCATCCCTGAATCTCTTCGCCCAAATTTTTATCAGCGTGGGCGTTCTCGCTGGCGGCACGACCAGCATCCTGATCTACTTTATCGTCGAGCGTTTTTGGCAGCCTTTCATCCCAGCCTTCTTCCCCGATGGCGATATGAGCGGCGTGCCCAGCCTGCGTCCGAGCATTTTTCAGCGTCTTTTTGTGCTTTTCACGCTCGGCATTATGCCGCTGATTGTGATGGCGGGCGCAACCTACAACGCAGCGTCGCAGGGACTGCCTGTGCCGGAACTACTCAAAGATTTGCGTGAGATTTCGCTTTTTGTGCTCGGATCGAGCTTTTTTGTGGCGCTTTTTTTGGCGTTTAGCGTGGGTTTTTCGCTCGTCAACTTCTCGAAGGATTTACTGACGGCGATGCGTAAGGTGGCGCAGGGCGATTTGGAGACCTCGCTGGATGTGACGACCGAAGACGAACTCGGCAAGTTGGCGAGCGGTTTCAATGCCATGCTGACGGGGCTGCGGCAGGAGGAGCTTGTGCGCCGCCTTTTCGAGCGTTATGTGGGGTCGGAAGTGGCGACGCATCTGATTCAGGAGAAGGAAAGTATTGCGCCCGAACTGGTGGATGCCACGATTTATTTTGTGGACATCCGCAAATTCACCAACCTGACTGAGAGTCTGCCGCCCGAAGAGTTGATGCGCGTGTTGAGCCGTTTTTTGTCGGAGATGTCGGTCTGCGTGGAGCAAAATAATGGGTTGATCAATAAATTTATCGGCGATAGCATTATGGCGATCTTCGGGACGAACCTGAACGAGACGCTTGATCCCGCTATGGATGCGCTGAACACGGCGAATTGTATGCTCGCCAACCTGCGTGCCCTCAACAGCATCCACGAGCGCGAGGGCGTGCCAGCCCTGAAAATTGGTATCGGGATCGCTTCGGGCAAAATTCTGGCAGGCACACTCGGCGAAGGCGAACGGGTGGAATACACCTTCATCGGCGATGCCGTTAATCTCGCCAGCCGTCTCGAATCCATGACCAAAGAAGTGGATTTCCCTCTTCTGCTCGATTCCGTTACCGCAAATTTGCTGCCCGCCGACAAAGTTCGGCACGTGGGCGCAGTGACGATTCGCGGCAAAGAGCAGCCCGTTACCGTTTACACGGCTGCTGCTTTGGCGAAAGAGAATGTTCCGCTAATTTTTGATGCCTTGTCGCCTCTCAACTTTCCGCAGTTGGCGCTTGGCAAGAATATCTTTAACCGTTATAAAAAGAACTTATGATGAAAGCCTACACAGGTTCCGATTGGAACACCCTTATTGCCCAACTGCCTAATCCCCATTTCCTTCAAACGACTGAGTGGGCGCAGGTCAAAGCTAACTACGGCTGGCAGCCCATGCCCTTCATTTGGCGCGATGGCGAGAAAATCGTCGCCGCTGCCATGATTCTAAAGCGGACGTTGCCCATCGGTGGATTTTCCGCTCGCCTGAGCATTCTCTATGCCCCCAAAGCGCCGCTCATGGATTGGACGGATGAATCCCTCCGTGAACGTGTCCTCGACGATTTACAGCAATTTGCCAAAAAACAGGGTGCCATCTTCATCAAGATCGACCCTGATGTGGTTTTGGGTACAGGGATTTCCGAAAAAGAAAATGAATTTGCGAGGCAGCAGGACCGCCGAAGCAATCCCAACGACGAGGAGACTGCTTTGGCGCAAGAGCGTGCGCCTCGCAGAGTCACGTCTACGGGGCAGCTCTGGCAGCAATCCCTCGCCAAGCGCGGTTGGCGCTACTCCGCTGACCAAATTCAATTCCGCAACACCGTTATCGTCGATTTGACGCCCTCCGAAGAAGACATCCTGATGCGCATGAAGTCAAAGACGCGCTATAACATCCGTTTGGCGGGTCGAAAAGGTGTGTCTATGCGTGTAGGCACTCCTAACGATTGGGATATGCTCTACAAAACCTACGCCGAAACCAGCGTGAGAGACGGTTTTGCTATAAGAGATGAAAATTACTATAAAACCGTTTGGTCAACATTCAACCAACCTGAAACCTTAAACCTGCCAACCTGCGAACCCCTCATCGCTGAAGTCGATGGTGAACCCGTCGCCGCAATCGTTGTCTTCTACTTTGGCAAACGCGCTTACTACGTCTACGGCATGTCCACGACCAAGCATCGCAACAAAATGCCGACCTATCTCCTGCAATGGGAAGCGATGAAACGCTCCAAAGCACGCGGCTGTACTGTCTACGATCTGTGGGGCGCGCCCGAAGTCTTCGATGAAAGTGACTCCATGTGGGGCGTCTTTCGCTTCAAGCAAGGCTTGGGCGGCGAAGTCCTCCGCACCCTCGGCGCGTGGGATTATGCCCCGAATAAATTTTGGTATAAAGCCTATACGGAAATGATTCCGCGAATATTAGATGTTATGAGAGCAAGAGGAAAGAAAAGAACCCAAAACGTGACGAGTGAAACGTAAAACGTGAAAAGCATCGCTCATCACGTTTCACGCCTTCACGTTTTACACAGTCCATTTCAAGGAGTACGCAATGAATATGCCCCCTCGACTAAATTTTGCCCACCTTCCCACCGCCATCGAATACCTCCCGCGCCTTTCAGAACATCTTGGCGC
>JANTFU010000046.1 GCA_024763295.1 Anaerolineales bacterium | reverse complement strand
AACAGCCCGGCGGGTCAAAATTAACCAGCAGCATTTGGTTGCTATTTCCATGCCACTCAGCGGCGATAAAATCATGGAATAAGGGGATGTTTTCCGTTAAACCGGCTCCATCTACCCCGAACCTGCTGCGCGGATAAAAGACCATATACGGGATGCGCTCTCCCTTTAGGCTGGGTGCATAAACCCAATTTAGCGGCGCGGCGAGGGAGTTATCGGCATAAAACTTCAACGCGCCTTCGTTCAGCATCACAAGCGTATCTTCTTCCAGTGCGGGGACACGCCAAGAAAGCTGCCAAAAGAGATTTTTCTGCACGCGCCAATCACGGCGAAACTCATCTGCCCATAAGAACTGTCTGCCCGCCGAAAAAGCGATGAACAGCGTGAGCAAAATCGTCGTTAACATTTGGCGCGGAATCAAGCTCACGATGCCAACCAAAACCAGCGTGCTACCGAAAATAAAAGGTAACGTCGCACGGTTGGCAGGGAAGCCAAGCGAGACCGGCAAATCGGTGAGCCAGAAAGGGACTCCGGCGAGCAGCATGGCGGCAAACCCAATGATGATAAGAGGAGTGCCAGTTCCTGAGCGGAGCGACGACCAGCGGGAGGAGCGCAGTCGCAGGACGGGGGTTTTGGTATCGCCGCTCTTCGACTGCACCTCCGCTTCGCTGCGGTTCCGCTCAGAGACTGGGTGATTTTTTTCGCGAAAAGAGGAAAGAAGAAAGAAGGAAAGAGAAATAAGGATGAAGATGTAGATGCCAATGGTTACTTTGCCCTGTAATTCAAAATCGGGCAGGATGAAGGCTTGTCCCCAAGCAGAGACGAACGTTGTATAGAGGCTTTGGACGATGGTTTGAATCAATGCCCAAAGCGCCGGCAGGGGCGCGGCTTTGAGTTCATCGAGTAGCGAATAGCCATAGACCTGATTGTTGAAGATCAGGGAGCGCCCCAAAACGCCAGCCGCAAAAATGACAAGATAAGGGAACCAAGCCCAAAGTCCGCGTTTGATGCGCTGTTTGGAATCAGCAATCTCATCAAGGGCAAACCAAAGCAAAACGGGTCGAATCAAGTCCAAGACGAAGAAATATTCTCCCATGATGAGATTAAGCGCAGAAGCGAGCATTCCCAAGCTGGTGAGTGTGCGGTTAGGACGGCGGAGTGTCCGCAACATGGCGTAGAGCGAAAAAAGGAAGAGGGTATAAACCGTGAAATGATAGCCGTAAACAAAGGAGACGAATTGCTGGTTGAAGCCGGGGTAAAGCAAGAAAAGTAAACTGGCGGTTAGGGCGAGTTTTTTCTGTTTTGGGAAAAGTTCGCGCACAAGGGCGAAAAATGCGAGGCTGCCGAGCCAATGCCAAAAGATGGCGATGATTTGCCAATAAAGGGGCTGCTGTGGAATAAAACGGAGCAGCGCATTGTAGAGTACACCCCAAGCCGGGCGATTGGTGGAGAAGTATTGGGTGAGCGCTTCGGGACCCAATTGGTAGCCAATCCAACTGATAACCAGCCCATCCCAATAAAAGCCGAGTTGGGGGATGAGGATGCCATACGCCAGCAGCGCTGTAATGGCAAGGGTAATGGGGGGGGATTTGAGCAGATTCAGAAAACGCTTCACGGGGTAGTTTGGGTGTTTTTTTAGTTCTTGGTTTTTAGTTTTTGCGGAGGTAACGGATTAAGCCGTTGATTAGTTTTTTTGTATCTGTTGCCAGATTGTAGGCTTTTTCTTTTTCGCTTTCGGTGATGTAGTGTCTGTCAAGTGCAAGATATAGTTCTGATTGTACTTCGCTCGCAGAACGTCGTGCCATTTTTAGAAAGCGGATAAACTCGGGGGTTGTGCCTGCATCAAAGCCTTCGGCGATGTTGTGCATGATGGAACTGCTGGCGCGTTGAATTTGACGTTTTTGTCCAAAATCTTTGGCAAACCTTTCCTTTTCCGTTAGGTCGTAAACAAAGTTGGTCAACACACGCGCTTTTTGCCAACTTTTCATGTCTTCAAAACGTTCTATCGTGGACATGTATTCCTCTTCTTTTGAGCATGGCAATTGCTATAAAAGCCTTGCGGAGAGGCATCCCTCCGCAAGGTTTAATGGTTTTGCATTTGACCAACGAACTATCCAACTAACAACTATCCAACTAAACTACGGAACAATCCAAGTGCCGGTTTCGCCTTTGAGGGCGCGCCCGATATTTTCGGGGTTGGTGATGAGGGCTTTTTTGCCGCCATTTTCAAGGAACCAGATAATGGCTTCGATTTTTGGTGCCATCGAGCCTTTGGCAAAGTGGATGCCTTCGGCAAGGTAGGCTTTGGCTTCGGCGAGGGTCATTTGGTCGAGCCATTTTTCATCGGGTTTACCAAAGTTGAGAGCAACCTTTTCAACAGCGGTTGAGATGACGAAGAGATCAGCGCCGATGTTCTGCGCAAGCAGGCTGGAGGCGAAGTCCTTGTCAATCACAGCGGCGGTGCCTTCGTAGTTGCCATCGCCGGGATCAATCACGGGAATACCGCCGCCACCGACGGTAATGGTGATAATGCCCTGATTTAAGATCGTTTGGACAGATTCGAGTTCAACAATCTCTTTAGGCTTTGGTGAAGCGACCACACGCCGCCAACCGCGCCCTGCATCTTCGACGATAGACCAGCCTTGTTCACGTTCGCGGCGTTTGGCTTCTTCTGCATCCATAAAACCGCCGATGGGTTTGGTGGGGTTTTTGAAGGCGGGATCGTCTTTATCGACCAGCACTTGGGTGATGATGGTGACGACTTTTTTCTTGATATTGCGTTGGTAGAGTTCGTTTTGCAGGGTTTGCTGCAGGGCATAGCCAATAGCACCTTGCGAATCCGCGCCGCAGACATCCAACGGAACTTCGTGCAAGCCTTCAACTTTGGCGGCGATCTCAGAGCGGCGTAGGATGAAACCAACCTGCGGACCGTTGCCGTGACCGATGGCAATATCCCAGCCCTGTTCGACCATATCGGCAATATGATAGGTGGTCTCTTTAGCTGCCTGATATTGATCTTCGATGGTTTGGTGCGCTTTATTTTTGATCAGTGAGTTGCCGCCAATTGCGACGACGGCGAGTTTTTGTTTGGTCATATTATCCTGTTTTCCTTTTGGAAATAAAGAAGTGAAAAGTAAGAAAAATGGGTTTTGGTAGCAGTATTAGGAATTAGGAATTAGGTATCAGGAATCAGGTATTAGGTATCAGGGAGCAGGGTTAATCTCGTAGAAGGCATTTTCTTCTTTGATGGAACTGTTGCCGTATTCTTTGTATCCTTGTTTTTGTTGGTGGACATAACGAATATATCCATTTAATGCTCGGATCGTATTGCCATAGAGTTCTCTCTGTTGGCTTAACACGCCGTTTGTATACCCAAGTTCGTTACAAAGAATAAAAGCGCTGAGTACTTCTTCAAGAGAGCTGCGTGCAATATAGTAAAAGCGCAAGCTATCTAAATAGTGATAACGTCCGTATCCTTCAGCAATATTGAGTGTGATGCTGGTTGCAGCACGGCGAATCTGGCTTGCCAAGTTATATTTCTCTTCCGCTGGTAATGACTTTGCTACGCGATAAGCCTCCTTAACAACCAGCAAAGCTAACTTATAAGCATCCAAATTTTCAAAACCACGCTTCCCCTGCACCACACTCTCCTCGTTCTAATACCAAGTCACTGATACCTAGTCTACTGTTTCCTGATTTACTGATTCCTGAAAACTAATTCATCGTCAAAGCCATGACGGCTTTTTGAGCATGCAGGCGGTTTTCTGCTTGATCGAAAACAACCGATTGGGGACCATCAAGTACGTCACTAGCAACTTCAATGTCGCGGTCAGCGGGAAGCGGGTGCATGTAGATGGCGTCCTTCTTGGCAACATTCATCTTGTCCTGATTCACGATCCAGTCTTTATATTTATCCTGCAAGCGTTTGCCTTCTTCGGGATCGGTTGTGGTCAGTAGCGGACCCCAGGATTTGGCGTAGACGACATCGGCATCTTCAAAGGATTCTTTCATGCCATCGGCTTTGTCGATGATCTCAAACTTGGTACCCGCCGCTTCCGCCTGTGCTTTAGCTTGCTCGACGATCTCGGGCATTAGGGGGAATTCGGGTGGGTACGCCAAAGTGACGTCCATGCCGAAGCGCGGCATTTGCAGAATGAGCGACTGCGGCACGGAGATCGGTTTCAGGTAAGAAGCAGCATACGCCCAAGAGACGACAATCTTCTTGCCGCGCAGGTCTTTGCCTTTCTTTTCCTGAATGGTCATCAGGTCGGCGAGACATTGGTGGGGATGGTAGACATCGCACTGCATGTTCAGGATGGGCGCACGGCTGGCTTGGGCAACCAAATTCAGGTAGCGATTGCCAATGCCCCAATCACAGTGGCGGATGGCGATTCCGTCGAAGTAGCGACCATAAATCTCACCGAGTTCAGTTTCCGTATCCCCATGCGAAATTTGCGTGGTTTTGCTCTCAATGAAGGCTGCATGACCGCCAAGCTGTGCCATACCGGCTTCAAAGGAGCCGCGTGTGCGCGTGCTGCTAAAGAAGAAGAGCATGGCAAGTACTTTATCGCGCAGATAGGCGTGCGGCAGTCCCATAGCGCGTTTCTTTTTTAAGTCCCAGGCAACTTCGAGGACGGTTTCGACTTCTTCTTTTGTGAAATCAAGGTCGCTGATAAAGTCACGACCGCGTAAGCTGGTTTGCATCTTGGTTTCTCCTGTTTTAGATGTGAAAGGGTGAGTATTTATTATCAATAGCGGTGGCTGAGTAAGGCGACAGCTTTATCGTTGCCCGTATCGAAGCCAGAGCGTTAGGTAGAAACTCGCTACGATTTCGATACGCCCTTCGCAAGCTCAGGGCTACTCAATCTCCGCTGTTATTTTATTAAGGACGGCAAAATCGCGTAGAACGCAGTCGCTTTGACCATATCATCGAGCGGCACGGAATCAAGCACAGTGTGGGCGGTGGTTTCATCACCAGGACCAAAGCCAATCGCAGGGATACCGGCTTTGCCAGCCCAGTAGATGCCGTTGGTCGAGAATTCCCATTTGCCGGCAGGGGCTTTTTCAAAGCCAATCGCTTCACGCGCTTCCAGACCAGCCTGCACGAGGGGATGATCTTCTTCATACGCCCAAGCGGGGAAATATTTATCCACAGGGAAGACAAAACCGGTGTAGGAAGGTTCTTCGTAAAAGAGTTCTTCCACTTTGACGCTGGCTTTGAATTCTTCAGGAATCAGGTCGGCGACCTGTTTCATCACTTCTTCCTTGGTTTCGCCGAAAGTCATGCGGCGGTCAATGTAGATGACAGCTTCGTCGGGGACGGCGTTGATGCTGGGGGTCTGGACGTGCATGTCGCTGACGGTGATTTTGCCGTGACCGAGAAATTCGTGGTCGCCCAAGCTCGGTTCGAGATCGCGGATGCCAGCGATGACGGGCAGCAACTTGTAGATGGCGTTGTCGCCAACGTGGTTGGAGGCTGCGTGCGCAGATTTGCCTTTCGAGACAACTTTCATCTCCAAGCGACCTTTATGACCGCGATAGACGTTCATCTTGGTCGGTTCACCGATGACGACAAAGTCGGGACGAATGCCGGGGTCGACTTCCACGAAGGTGTTCGGAGCGATGCCGTCGCACCACTCTTCCATATTGCCGAAGTACCAAGCTGTCCAGCCATCGAGCAAGCCTAAATCACGGGCGAACGCCATCCCATAGACCATGCCGGGGGTTGAGCCTTTTTCGTCACAGGCACCGCGCGCGAAGAGCACACCATCTTCCACTTTGCCAACAAAGGGATCCCATTCCCATTCTTCGGGGTCGCCCACACCAACGGTGTCGATGTGGGAGTCGAAAACGATAGTTTTTTCACCATCGCCGA
Organism: Anaerolineales bacterium; assembly: GCA_024763295.1. GTDB lineage: Bacteria > Chloroflexota > Anaerolineae > Anaerolineales > Villigracilaceae > Desulfolinea. The sequence goes on along the minus strand of JANTFU010000046.1, from coordinate 5,676 downwards.
TGCGCCCCATGATATTGCCCATTTTGTCGAAGCGGACTTCGTCAAAGCCGAGCTTATTCATTTCGGCTGCGATGCGTTCGCCGACGTCTTTGATCTGGCTATCCATGCTGGGGATAGCAACGATGTCACGCATGAATTTGATAATGTCTTCTTCCGCTGCGTCGATGCGCTTTTGGATTTCGTTGACAGCTTCTGCTTTTGAAAGTGCCATGTTAAAAATTCTCCTAATATAAAGTCTAATTGACAAACAGCCGTTTACGACTGGATGTGTGCAAGAACATGAAAGTGGAAGTAGCCGGGCAGAAAATAGCCCAAACTATAATCGACCACTTCATCGGATGCCAAATAAATACGCGAGCTAATGCGCAGTAAAACATCGCCGCGCTGAATTTCAAGCGCTTTGGCAACTTCCGGTTTGGCGCTGGTGGCGTTGACGCCTACTCTGGCGATGGTGGGCAGGTCGCCGCGCTCAAGCATGAAGTCGAGTACCGAGCCTTTGAAATCTTTGGGAAATTCTGCAACCGGCAAAAAGTCGGCAGGCAGAATGTCGATTAGATACGCAGCGGGACGGTCGGTCGTACACATCACACGCGAAACGCGCGTTAGCGGGGTGTTTAGCGTAACGCCCAACTTATCGGCTTGCTTCTCGTTGGCAGGTACGGTCTCAACCTTTAGGTTTTTAACCCCAACCGATGTCCCCATGCGCATCGCCATCGTTTGGATGCTTTCCAGCACTTCCAAACCGCTTTCCAGCACAGGGGCTTTGCCGACCACAAAAGTTCCCGCGCCCTGCCGGCGACGGATCAAGCCTTGCGTCTCGAAAGTGCGCATGGCTTCGCGCAAGGTAGCGCGCGAAACGCCCAGTTGCTCTGCCAATTTTGGCTCTGAAGGCAAGCGCTCTCCGGCGGGTACCGATGCAATCACTGCAGCCAGATTAGCCTGTAATTTTTGAAAAGGGGATACTAAAACCATAATTTTTTCCTGTCAGCACTGCATTGCACTCGCAGCGAAGCGGAGAGTGCGTTGCAGTGCGGGTCTGCAAAAAACGGTCTGTTTCGCCAGCCCCGAAGTGCAACGCATCCTATCGGATGCAATGCACTTCTACTCAATTACCGGTATAAATTCAAACTTAGTCACATCCACCAAACCCAAATCGGAAATCCGCAATTCGGGGATGACAACCAGCCCCAACAAACTTAATTGCATATTCGGGTTTTGCAGCGTGCAGCCGCAGGCTTCAAAGCCTTTCAAAATGCTGACGGCTTTCTCCGCAACCACTTCCGCGTGTTCGGTAGACATCAGCCCGGCAATCTCCAACTCCACCAAACCGATCACCTCGCCATCTTTGACCACACACTGCCCGCCGCCCACTTCGGCGAGCTTGTTCGCCGCCAGCGCCATATCGGCTTCGCTTGTGCCAGTCACAATCATGTGATGGCTGTCGTGTGCCACCGTCGAGGCGATGCCGCATTTTTCTGTAAAGCCAAATCCGCTCACCAGACCAACGGTCACACGCCCCGTGCCTTGATGACGTTCGACGATAGCCAACTTTGCCAAATCCTTTGCCATATCCACATGAATTTGACCATCTTTCGGCTGGACTTCCATCTTAAGATGCTTGGTCGGCGCTTGACTTTCAATGACGCCGATGACATGGGCGGTAACGTCCGTGTTTTCACTGGCTTCCGTTAAAAGAGCAAAATCCTGTGCCTTGAGCGGATGTCCCAAGTGGACAGAATCCCGCGCCCAAGCCGGATGCGTAACTCGCGGCAGTTCGACGCTCCATTCGCCCTTTTCGGCGATAACCTGTCCCTTGGCAATCACCATCTCGGCGTGGAAATCGTTCAAGTCTTCAACCAGTAACACATCTGCCCATCTGCCGGGGGCGATCATGCCCATCTCTTTCGTCAAGCCGAAGTGTTCGGCGGTATTAATCGTCATCATCTGGATCGCGGTCAACGGGGGCAACCCAGCCGAAATCGCGTGGCGCAGCACACGATCCGTATGTCCTTCGTTCACAAGTGTGCTGGCGTGAGAATCATCCGTGCAAAGCAAAAAGCGGCGCGAATCCAGTTTATGATCCAAAATCGCGCCAACCTGATTTTCAACATCCAGCCAACCGGAGCCATAACGCAGCATCGCCTTCATGCCCTGACGAACGCGCGCAATCGCATCTGCAACGCTTGTGCCTTCGTGGTCATCTTCGATTCCTGCGGCGGCGTAGCCATGAAAGTTGACGCCCAGATCAGGCGTGGGGTAGTGCCCGCCGACTGTTTTTCCGGCAGCGTGCGTGGCAGAGACCTCCGCCATCATCTTTTCGCTGGCGTTGAAAACCCCGGGGAAGTCCATCACTTCGCCCAGACCGATGATGCCATCCCACGTCATCGCTTCAGCGACATCGTCGGGCGTGATTTCTGCGCCCGGCGTCTCAAAGCCCGGCGCGGAGGGCACACAAGATGGCATCTGCACCCAAACATGGATTGGCTGTTCGGCGGCTTCATCGACCATCAGCTTGACGCCTTTCAGCCCGAAGACATTGGCAATCTCATGCGGGTCGATGAACATACCGGTTGTGCCGCGTTTCGCCACCGCCCGCACAAACTCCGTCACCGTCACCATGCCCGATTCGACGTGCATGTGACCGTCCAGCAGCCCGGGGACGAGATATTTTCCGCCCGCATCAATCACGATGGTTTCTTTTGAGATGCAGTGAGAGGCATTTTCGCCAACGTAGGCGATATGCCCGTCCACAATGGCGATGTCGGTATTCGGGATAAACTCCCCCGATTGAACGCTAACCCAAACGCCGTTACGAACGACCATATCGGCGGGGACGCGCCCCATCGCGACGTTGACGAGTTTTTTTGTGAGAGCGAGTGTGTTTTTCATAGAGGTTTTCTTTCGGTTTCAGGGTGAAGGTTGAAGGTTTAAAGCTTCAACTTAAGCAATTAGCGATTTTTGTTGCTATTTTCTTTTCAATTTTCTCAGGATTGAGATGATGGTCTTTCGGTAAGTTTACAGGTGTAAGGTCGGCTAAAGTCTTCATCTTGATTTCTGCTTCAGAGAGAAAAGGATATTTCCGGCGGAGTTGGTCTTGATAGGCTCTTTTTTGCGCTTCAGATTTTCTCATTCCCCTTGCTACTCTTTCTTCTGGGGAAAGCTTTGCGATCAATGCCATTTCTTCCCAATCTATTTGGGAAAGCTCACGCAAAATGGCGGCAATATCGATTTCGCTCATACTACTCTCTACTTTTATTGGTCTGCTGGAATATATGGAATCAATCCCTTTTCGTAAGCAATGACCTGAACTTCGCGAGGCATTATACGAACATCCACCATCAACCCATTTACTTGCAAAATCCAGACCATAGGGCTGCTATCTATTCGACTGGGCAAGTACCAGGTGGGGTCAAACTGGTGCATATTCAACGTGTCACGGATAAACTTTGCTTTATTTGCGCCACTGCTTTTACCAACGCCAAAGAGTTCTGCCAATTTATCTGCCCTTATATGTGGCGTTTGAGATTTGTCAAACAAGAAATTAATTGTGCCGAGCGCATGAATAATGCCACAAGCCCAAATTTCTGGTTTCCCCTTTAAGATAGGGGAGGGGCGTTTGCGCGAGAGGGCTGCTGCTAAAAGGCGGGCAAGTTCCGCATATTCTTCATTTAAATGATTCTTGCAGACATCATCTGTCAAGCTAACTATTGCTGAATAGGCGGGCTTTACCGCTTTGGGGACTGATGCAGATTTCTTTTTCATTCAATCACTTTATCTCTAATATCTGATTATCTATCCAACAGCCGTTTTGCAGCCGAATTATGTTTTTCGATCAGCTTGCGCTCATCAATCGTGACCAACTGCCCTTCCTTAATAACGAACTTGCCGCCAACAACGGTGTAATTCGCTTTGACGGGCGCGGCGAAGATGGTTGCGGCGACGGGGTCGTGCAGCGCGCCGGCGTAATCGAGCGAGTTGAGTTTGACGGCGAAGAAATCGGCACATTTGCCAACTTCGAGCGAGCCGATGTCATTGCGCCCAAGCACGGCTGCGCCGCCGCGTGTAGCGAGATGCAGGGCATCGCGAGCGGTCATCAATTTGCGTCCTTCGCTGGAGAGCGAAAAGCCGGTAATGCCTTCTTTGACGCGCGCCAGCAGCATGGCTTGACGGGCTTCACCGAGCAGATGTGAGCCATCGTTAGAGGCGGAACCGTCCACGCCGATGCCGACATTTACGCCAGCGGCAAGCAATTCTTTAATCGGAGCGATGCCGGAGGCGAGACGCATATTCGAGGAGGGGCAGTGAGCGACGCCACAGTTATGCTCGGCGTAGGTTTTGATCTCACGCTCGTTGACGTAAATCGAATGCGCGAACCAGACATCATCATTCAACCAGCCGACTTCGCCCATATAATCCACAGGGCGATGACCGAACATATCGAGGCAGAATTGCTCTTCGTCTTCGGTTTCAGCAAGGTGGGTATGGAGTTGTACGCCGTATTCTCTCGCTAAAATCGCGGACTGCTTCATTAACTCCGATGTCACGCTGAAAGGCGAGCAGGGAGCTAGTACGATTTGCGTCATGGAGCCGGGCTTGGCATCATGATAACGCTCGATGACGCGCTGGGAATCTTTCAGGATGGATTCTTCTGTGTCCACAACGGAATCAGGTGGAAGTCCGCCATCCTTTTCGCTTAAGCTCATCGAGCCGCGAGAAGCATGGATTCGGACACCAATTTCTAACGCGGCAGCAATTTCATCGTCCAATTTCGATCCGTTTGGAAAGAGATAAAGATGATCGGACGCGGTCGTGCATCCTGAAAAAGCCAGTTCCGCGAGCGCGGTTTGCGTCGAGATATAAATATCGTCCGGCTGCAAGCCCGCCCAAATCGGATAAAGGGTTTTGAGCCAGTTGAAGAGGTTGGCGTCCTGCGCGGCGGGGACGGCGCGGGTGAGGGTTTGGTAGAAGTGGTGGTGCGTGTTAACGAGACCGGGCAGAACGACATGCCCGCTCAGGTCGAGAATTTCATCGGCGGTTTTGGGGAGTTGGTCGCTGGTGCCGACCTGCTCGATGAATCCGTCCCGAATGAAAAGACCACCAGACGCGATTTCACGCTGCTGGTGATCCATTGTGACTAAAACCGTAGCATTTTTGACAAGAAGTGTAGCCATGTTTTGTCCTTTTGCGAGGATTTATGGGGAAAAAAAGAGATTTATCTATTTGTCTGACAACTAGCTTTAGTGTAGCAAAGTTTGGAATAGGTGTCAATCAGTTGTCTGACAAATTTTCATCAATCCCCCGTGACGAAAGTCTTTATTTAGAAAAAATCTGCTTCTAACGTTTTTTGTGGTTTCATCCTTTTGCACACGGAAAGCACGGAAAAACACGGATGTTTTTTGAGTTTTACGGAAAAAACCGTAACTTCAAAGATTTTTTCCGTGAAATTCCGTTGATTCCGTGTACAAAAAAGCGATTTTCAGCATCTTTTCTGCTGACCACAAAATCCGGTAGAACTAGGAAAAAATTTGTTGCTGGCGATAGCGTTCGCGGATCACATCCAGCTTGATGAACGCACCGTTTTCTTTGAGCAACCATTGATCCCAGCCATTACAGGGAGTCTCGCCCAGATAGTGACGCAAGGCTTTGTGGATACTGCCCTCGAAGCCATCGGCGGTG
>JANTFU010000045.1 GCA_024763295.1 Anaerolineales bacterium | reverse complement strand
GATGGGGTTACGGTGAGGGCTTCGGAGTTGAGTTCCAAGTCGGGCAAACCGAAGCAGGCTGAAAGGGATAATCCGAAAAGAAAAACGGACATCTTTAGCAACAGCTTCAGCCGTCGTCCCCGACGGCGTGTTGCGGAAGCCTGCGCCGAGGACGGCGCAAAGAGCGTAGCAATAATAAAGCGAGACATAAGCCCTCCAATGAGCGATTTCTAATGAATTGTACTCGTTTTTAGTTTGAAAGACTCTGGCATGATGGTAGAATGAAATTCGATTTTCTTGTATTTGGAGGCTCTAAAATGGAAGAACAAAAAGGTTCGTTTGCCGTCAAAAAAGGTTTGGCGCAGATGTTGAAAGGCGGCGTGATCATGGATGTGGTCACGCCCGAACAAGCAAAGATTGCTGAAGAAGCAGGCGCTTGCGCTGTCATGGCGTTGGAACGTGTACCTGCCGATATCCGCGCGCAGGGCGGCGTGGCGCGGATGAGCGATCCCGATATGATTCTCGGCATTATGGATGCGGTCAGCATCCCCGTGATGGCGAAGGCGCGTATCGGTCATTTTGTGGAAGCGCAAATTCTCGAATCGCTCGGTATTGATTATATTGACGAGTCGGAAGTTTTGACGCCCGCCGATAATGAGTACCATATTTGGAAGCACGATTTCAAAGTGCCTTTCGTATGTGGCTGCCGCAATCTCGGCGAAGCCATGCGCCGCATCGGCGAAGGCGCGGCGATGATGCGCACCAAAGGCGAAGCCGGCACCGGCGACGTGGTGGAAGCCGTTTACCATGCCCGCACCGTCCACGCCGAAATCCGCCGCTTGCAAAATATGCCCGTCGAAGAGGTGATGACCTACGCCAAAGAACTCGGCGCGCCCTTTGAAGTGCTGATGGAAACCCGCGAACTCGGCAGAATGCCGGTGGTCAACTTTGCGGCTGGCGGCATCGCCACCCCCGCAGATGCCGCCCTGATGATGCAGCTTGGCGTTGACGGCGTTTTCGTCGGCTCCGGCATCTTCAAATCCGGCAACCCCGCCAAACGTGCGGAAGCCATCGTCAAAGCCGTCACCCACTATCAAGACGCCAAAATCCTCGCCGACGTGAGCAAAAATCTCGGCGAAGCGATGGTCGGCATCAACGTCTCGACCATGCCCGAAGAAGAAAAACTCGCCGGGCGCGGTTGGTGAACGCTAGTTGATTAGGAATTAGTAATTAGGTATTAGGGGCAGCCTTCTTGGCAAAAATGCCCCTGATACCCAATCACCTAATTACCTGTTTCCTGACTTATGAAAATTGGTGTTCTCGCCCTTCAGGGCGATTTTGCAGAGCATATTGTCATGCTCAAAAAACTCGGCGCAGAAACCGCAGAAGTGCGTTTGCCTGAACATTTAAACGATTTGGATGGATTGATCATCCCCGGCGGCGAATCGACCACGATTGGCAAGTTGATGGTCATCTACGGACTGCTCGAAGCCATCCGTGAATTCGGGCAGGGTCACGCTATCTGGGGAACGTGCGCCGGTGCCATACTTTTGTCCAAAGACGCCCGCCGCGATCAGCCCTTGCTCGAACTGATGGACATCACCGTCGAACGGAATGCCTTTGGTCGCCAAGTCGACTCCTTTGAAGCCGCCCTCGACGTGGAAGTCGTCAAAAAAGCGACGAAAACAGACGCCCCCTTCCACGCGGTTTTCATCCGCGCCCCGATCATCGAATCGGTGAGTGCGGACGCCGAAGTACTCTGTGCCCTCGATGATGGACGCATCGTCGCCGCCCAGCAAGGCAAATTACTAGCGACATCGTTTCACCCGGAACTGACGGGTGACACGCGTTTTCATGAATACTTTTTGACCTTGGTAGAGAAATTCTAATGCGCGAAAGGTGAAGCGTGAAACGTACAAAAATCACGCTTCACCTTTTATTTCACACCCCATGTCCCCTCGCCCGCTCGAACTTTTCGACCTACCCAAACTGCCACAATTTCGTACCGAGGTCATCTCGCTCGATTGTGCGCGGATATTAACACGCGGCAATCCGCTGCGAGCGGTCAATTTTTTAGCGCACCTTAATCCCACACGGCGAATCTACACCGCCATCCATGAAGATAAGGCTGGCAACGCCATACTCGGCAGCATCCGTCAACAGGAGGGAGAAAGATTTGCCCGCCTGACGTATCTGGCACCTCTGCTAAAAACAAGCGACGTTGATATTTTCCCACTTATTGAGCATCTCATCGCGCAGGCAAAGCATTGGCACGCACATCAAATCGTAGTGGAAATCGAAGAGGAAAGCCCTATTTTTCTTCCACTACGTCAAAGCGGATTTTCGATTTACGCCCGACAACGTGTTTGGGACTTAAGCGAAACCGCAAACGCCACAACACTGCCATCTGCATGGCGACACGTCCATGAGCAAGATGTAATTGCCATTCAGCGTTTGCAGCATCAGGTCGTGCCGCCGCTTTTACAGCAGTTGGAAAACTTTGAACATCCTAAACGCGGCTTCGTCTGCAAAGGCGAAGAGATGATGGCATATATCGATACAATTTACGGAGCACGGGGCATTTTCTTGCGTCCGCTCATTCACCCGAACGTGGATGATATTCAGGCAAAGCTGCAAGGCATGTTAACTAAAAGCCTTACCAATCGGCGTCAGCGCCCCGTTTATTTCTGCGTTCGGTCGTACCAAGCCTGGCTCGAACCAATCCTCGAGGAAATGCAAGCCAGCGTCGGTCCGCGGATGGTCGTAATGGTTAAACATCTTGCGAGTAGACAACGGGCAGAGATAACAATTCCCGCCGGGGCAGACGTGGCGTGGTCTAATCCCGCTGCCCCCATTCAACCATCCAAAATCAAAAACGAAAGGAAGCCTTAAAGAACGACAGTCTTTTATATTCTTTTTACAAACAGAATTGTAAATAAGAAAAGTAAACAATATTTTTTTTAGAGCAGGGCATTTTCAGGAAAAAGATACAAAAAACTCTAAAAAACCTCCTTAAAAAAGCATAGAGAATCCCCTTTTTATTCAGAAAACAAACGCGAAGAAACACTTTGTTAAAAATATTGACAAAGCTCTTTTCTTTTGCTATGATGTGGCAGCTATACAAAGAAATCTCAGGAAACCTAATCTTGACATTCTACTTCGCTCAAGCCCCACAACAAAACGTAAAGAACATCAACAAACATGCCGTTCTGGATTTAATTCGATTCACTCCGGGGGGAATTTCTCGCGCCGGCATTGCCAAAGTAATTGGCTTAAGCCGTGCGGCGGTGAGTACCATTGTCAACGATCTCATCGAAGTCGGCATCATCCGAGATGCCGAGCAACGCACGAAAACCAGCGGGCGTCCGCGTATGCTTTTAGAAATCAATCCCAATGCAGGCTATATCGTTGGCATTGATATGGGCGCCTCTCATATTCGCATTTTATTGTCCAATTTTGGTGCTGAGACAATCGCTGAAAAAGAGATGGGGTTTAAGATTGCTGATGGTCCTGATGCGTGCATTACACAAGCCAACACATTACTCGAAGACATTTTACGCGAAAACGACCTTGACCTTTCAATGTTGGCAGCCATAGGAATTGGCGTGCCAGGTCCTATTGATAGTGACGCGGGCATGGTAATCGCGCCGCCAATCATGCCGGGCTGGGACCGTTTCCCCATCCGCGATACGCTTAGCGCCTTATGGGGACGCCCCGTTTCGGTGAATAACGATGCCGAACTGGGTGCGCTGGGCGAATGGGCGTATGGTGCAGGACGCGGCGCACGCGACTTGGCGTATATCAAAGTAGGTACCGGCATCGGTGCCGGATTGCTGATTGACGGACGGATCTATCGTGGGGCAACAGGGTCGGCGGGCGAGATCGGACATCTGACGATGGACAACGATGGTCCGCTTTGCACCTGCGGCAATCGTGGCTGCCTTGAGGCATTTTCGGGCGGAAACGCCATCGCGAAGCAAGCCATGCAAGCAGTCCATTCAGCCAAGCGGACGCGACTTGCATTGAATGATTTGGGCGAAATTTCAGCCAAGGATGTTGCCATCGCCGCCCAGCACGGTGATTTGGTTGCCCAGCAAATTATGGCACAGGCAGGCGGGCATCTTGGTGTGGCGATTGCCGGTTTGGTTAATATTTTCAACCCCGATATTATCGTCGTGGGTGGTGGTGTTGCCCAAATTGGTGATCTTTTCCTTGAACCGGTGCGGCGAGAAGTGATGCGGCGTTCTTTGCCTGCTGCCGCGAATAATGTACGCATTACGACAGCCGTACTGGGCAAACGCTCCTCCAGTTTGGGGGCTGTGGTACAGGCACTGAGCTTGGCTATTTATGATGTAGCTGAAGGAAAGTATGTTTTGAAAAATGAATCTGTGGAGGTGGCTTGATGGTAGGCTGTTTTTCTGCGGGCATTTGGCTTTTCAAACGATATCCTGTTGGGGGCAAGGACGATACGAACTTATCTTGTTTCACATTCCACGATAAAGGAGGTGATGTCTTTTTCTAAAGATAGAATAAATCACAAACCCCTTTATCAAAAAATAAATCTCACAATTTTTACAAAAGGAGTAAAAAGAGAATGAAGAAATCCCTGTTCGTTATCCTCAGCCTTGTGCTGATTGCCGCTTTTGCGCTTTCCGCTTGCGGTCCCGCTGAAGCTCCGGCTACTGAAGAGCCGATGCAAGAACCGGCTGTTGAAGAGCCGATGGAAGAACCGACCGAAGAACCCGCAGCTGAAGCGACCGAAGAACCGGCGGAAGAAGCTACGTTCGATACCTATATCACCATTTGGTCGGACGATATGTTGACCCCCGTGTTGCTGGGCTTCGTTGAAGATTTCCAGAACGAATACGGCATTGGTTTGGTTGTTGAGAATGTTCCTGATCGCAACGACCAGTTCCCGATTGCTGCCCCCGCAGGCGAAGGTCCTGACATTATCATGCTTGCACACGACCGCTTAGGCGGTTTTGCTGACAGCGGTTTGCTCGCCCCGATTGATCTTGGCGACAAAGCTGCTAACTTCAACCCCGCTGCACTTCAGGCTTATAGCTACAACGGTCAATTGGTTGGTGTTCCTTACGCTGTTGAAAATATGGCGTTCTTCTACAACACCGACATGGTTGATACCCCGCCCACCACTTGGGACGAGGTCATGGAAGTTGGCGGCGCCTTGGTTGATGCCGGTGAAGCGACCTACGCTTTGGCACTGGCCGGTACCACCTACGATGCTTATCCGCTAATGACCGCTTTCGGCGGTTACGTCTTCGGCACCAACGAAGATGGCTCTTACAACCCGCAGGATGTTGGCATTGACAGCGAAGGCATGATCGCCGCTGGCGATTTCATCAAAGCTGGCGTTGAAGCCGGTTATATCAGCAGCAGCACCGATTGGGATACTGCTCACGTTCAATTCGAGACCGGCGAAGTTCCCTTCTTGATGGCTGGTCCTTGGGCATTGGATCGCTTGCGCGAATCCGGCGTTCCTTATGCGATTACCAACTTCCCGTCCGAAACTGCTGTTGGCGCTCCCTTCAGTGGTGTTCAGGGCTTTGCTGTAAACGCACTTAGTGACAATGTTCTGCTTGCGCAGGCTTTCCTGACCGAATTCCTGGCAACCGATGCTTCCATGCAGAAACTGGCTGAAGGCTCGAACCGCCCCTCCGCTTGGTTGTCTGTAACCAGCGATGATCCTGATTTGGCTGCTTTCGGCGAAATCGCCGCTGTCGCTCAGCCGATGCCGAATATCCCCGAAATGGGTTCCGTCTGGGGTTCTTGGGGTGATGCGACCACCCTCGTCGTCAATGGCGAACAGGACGCTGCTGAAGCTTACGGCAATGCCGCTGCCCAAATCCGTGATCTGATTGCTGGCGCTGCTGCCGGTATGGTCAATGTTCCTGGCTCCTGGCAGGCTGCCTCCGGCGCTTGCGAAGGCGACTGGGATCCCGCATGTGAAGGTTCCGCTCTCACTGACAATGGCGATGGCACCTACTCCGCCACCTTCGAACTGCCTGCTGGTGATTACGAAGCGAAAGTTGCCATGGACGGCGCTTGGACCGAAAACTACGGCGTTGACGGCGCTGCCGATGGCGATAACTACGCCTTCACCGTTGAAGCTGACGGCACTGTCACCTTCACCTACGATTCCGAAACCCACTTGCTGGACATCGTAATCGAATAATCTCAACTTGAAGTACAAGGGAAGCTCGGCTAAGGCTGAGCTTCCCTTTCTTTTTCACAATTTTCCGGTGATAAAATTCAGGGGAAGTGGGGAGAAAGCTTAATGCTATTTTTTTTGCGCCATAAATTCATACAGGAGAGTGTTATGGGCGTACGTCTAAAAAAACAACCCAAAATACCAAGTGGCACCTTGTGGAAGGTTACACTGCGTCTCTTGCTTCTACTGGCAATTGACGGTTTTGTGATTTGGTTCGCAATGAGCGCCTTCGCCGAGGGCTATTTTCAGCTCGGCGTTGTAATCGCCCTGCTGGGTGCGGGCACCAATTATGTCATTTTGGCAAAAGACCTCTATCCGATCCGCTGGATGTTGGTCGGTCTTGTTTTTATGACCATGTTCGCAATATGGCCCATTTTGCTAACGGTCTTTGTAGCCTTCACCAACTACGGAGATGGACATCTGCTCACAAAGCAACAATCGATCGATCTTTTTCTGCAAGAGCGTTATCTCCCTGAAGGCGGCAACGCCTATACCTGGACGGGATACATCAACGAAAATGATGAATATGCCCTCTGGTTACAAAACGAAGACGGAGAATCTTATTTGGCATATCCGGGCAAACCGCTCATACCCGCAGCAGAAGCAAGCGGTTTAGGCGAATTGGATGAAGACGGCATCCCTGCCTCGGTAGGCGATTACAAGCGCCTGAATGCCATTCAGGTTGCCACCAACAAAGAGATCGTGGACGTTCAATTTGGCACCGATCTGGACGGTGTGCGCATCCGCTCGGCGCGTGAAGCTGCGCAACTTGAACCCAAATTTGAGTACGATGCCGAACAAGACACCCTCATCAACCACGAAAACGGGCAAATTTACACACCCGTCGACGGCACTTGGACATCCAACAAAGGCGACCGCCTATCCTTTGGCTTCCGCGCCGGTGTCGGCTTCGATAATTTCACACGTTTCTTTAAAAGTTCCGCGCTACGCGGACCGCTCTTCCACATCATCTCGTGGAACTTTATCTTCGCTTTTATGAGCGTTTTTATGACCTTCTCGTTGGGTCTGATTATCGCTTATATCTATAACGACCGCAGTCTGCCCGGACGCAAAATCATCCAATCTTTCCTGCTAATACCCTACACAATTCCGAGCTTAATCACCATCATTATCTGGCGTGGTATGTTCAATAATGAGTATGGTGTCATCAATCGTATTCTCGAATCCCTCTTCCATATCGCTCCGGCATGGACTGTCGAACCGAACCTCGCCAAGATCGCCATTTTGATTGTAAATCTCTGGCTCGGGTACCCCTACTTCATGTTGATCACGAGCGGTGCGCTGCAAGCCATCCCCGAAGACCTCTACGAAGCCGCCAGCATCGACGGTGCCAACGGCATCCAGAAATTCTTCCGCATCACACTGCCGATGCTGCTCGTCTCGGTCGGTCCCTTGTTGGTTGCCTCCTTCGTGTACAACTTCAACAACTTCAACCTAATCTTTCTCTTCATCGAGGGTGGTCCGCCCATCCCGAACTCGCCTACGCGGGCAGGCTATACCGACATTCTGATTTCGTATGTGTATAACTTTGCTTTCGCGGCAGGACGCGCCAAAGAATACGGTTTGGGTGCTGCGATCACGATCATCATCTTTATTATCGTGGCGGCAATTACGCTCTTCCAGTTCAAATACACCCGCATGTGGGAGGAGGTCGGCGAAAATGCTTAAGAACTTGACTTTCAAACAACGTATTTGGCTCGGTCACGCTTGGCGCTGGCTGGTAGCCATCATCCTGGTCGGCTTTGCGATCTTCCCCGTCCTATGGGTTGTGTCTGCATCCTTCAATCCATCCAACTCGCTGGCAACTGCCAAACTCATTCCGGATAATGTCGGCTTGGATAACTACCGCTATCTGCTCAATACGCCAGAATTCCCCTTCCTAACCTGGTTGTGGAACTCGATTAAGATTGCAACCATCACGACGGTGCTTTCGGTCTCAATCACTGTTTTGGCAGCTTATCCCTTCTCACGTCTGCGCTTTAAGGGACGAGAGACCATGCTCAAGCTCATCCTGCTGATTCAGGTCTTCCCTGGTCTTTTGGCAATGATCGCGATGTTCACGCTCGTGACCCAATTTGGTGCCATTATCCCTGCTTTGGGACTAGACACCCATGCTGGTCTCATTATGGTCTACCTCGGCGGCGCGATGGGCGTCAACATCTGGCTGATGAAGGGTTTCTTCGATACCATCCCGCGTGACATCGACGAATCCGCAATGGTGGACGGCGCGACGCACTGGCAAATTTTCACCCAACTCTTGCTTCCTCTCATGCGCCCGATTCTGGTCGTGATTGGCTTGCTAACCTTCATCGGCACCTATGGCGACTTTATCCTTGCGCGCATTTTACTCAAGAGTACCGAGCAATATCCACTCATGGTTGGCTTATTTATCTTCACCAGCGGTGAATTCTCAAAAAAATGGGGCGCCTTCGCCGCCGGTGCATTAATCGGCGCACTGCCCATTATGACCATCTACCTGCTCTTACAAGACCAAATCGTCGGCGGGCTGACACAAGGTGCTGTAAAAGGCTAAAACATAAACAACTAGCGCTGGCTGAGTAGGCTGACGATCGTGCTATCGCCTACTCAGCTACGGCTAAACAAAACTGTTATTCAAGAAACCAATCCATTAAAGCGGCGCAAAACGCCGCTCTTGATGTTAACAAAGAATCTTCACTTCTCCAGATGTCAAAATGATAAAATAAATCCAATACCCTTTATCACCATTGCAACCCTTGTCACCCTATAAATCCTATGCTCCCAACTCTCCCCGATTTCCGTGTCCGCCAACGTGACTATCTACTCGAAATCACGCGCGCCATCACCGAAGAACTGAATCTCGAAAAACTACTCGCGCGCATCCTACGCATTACAGTCGAGATGTTGGCAGGGCAAGCCGGTTTAATCGCCCTAAAAACAGACGACGGTTGGCATGTTGCCGCTGCCCAAAAAATCCCCCCGGCGCTGCTCGAATATTTAAAACCCCTACTTGAAGAAGAGAGCGTTTCCGAGTTCGATGCCGAAGAACTCAACCGGATGCTCAAAAGCCTCGCCTACACCGCCAGCCGCGGACTGCTGAACGGCGTTGGGTTGCCGCTGGTTGCCCATCAAAAAGTCATCGGCGTAATCTTCATCTTCCGCAACTACCCCGACATCTTCTCACCTAACGACAAACAACTCTTACAAACCTTTGCCCATCAAGCCGCCACCGCCGTTTATAATGCGCAGCTCTACGGACAGGTCAACTACGAAAAACAACGCCTCGCTGCCCTGCTTGACTCTGCCGCAGATGGCATCCTGATTCTGAACGCAGACCACACCATCGAGCGCGTCAACGGCGCTTTTGAAAAGCTCTATGGCTTGCACCGCGATGAACTCATCGGCAAAGACCACGCCGAAATCATCCGCTGGAAAGGCAATCCGCAAGGCACGCCCCTCGAAGAAGCGGAAGCCGAGGGCTTTCCACTCACGCCAAATGCCACCCTCTATGTTGAGGGCGACCTTAAACGTCCCGAACCGCCCACCCTGCCCGTCGGCGTCACCTACGCCCCTCTGCTCACAACACAGGGCGCGCTCCACAACATCTTCGTCACCGTGCGTGACATCACCCACTTCCGCACCGCCGAACAAGTCAAGTCCACCTTCATCTCCGTTGTCAGCCACGAATTACGCACGCCTGTCGCGCTCATCAAAGGCTATGCCAGTACCCTCAGCCGCGACGACGCCGAATGGGATATGGACATCATCAAAGACAGCCTGACCGTCATCGAAGAAGAAGCCGACCGCCTCGCGCAGATGATCGACGACTTACTGGATGCGTCCCGCCTACAAGCTGGGGGGATGAGCCTAAATCAGACCGACGTTGCCCTCCATTTGCTCGCCGCCCGTCTCGCGGAACGCTTCCAGACCCAAACTAGCCGCCACCAAATTAGCGTCAACTTCCCCGAGAATTTCCCCGTTATCCTCGCCGACGAAACACGTATCCGTCAAGTACTCAATAACCTGATCTCCAACGCCATCAAATACTCACCCGAAGGCGAAATCAAGATCAGTGGTGAAACACACCCCGAACAAGTCGTCATCTGCATCAGCGACCAGGGACCGGGCATCGACCCGAAGGATATGCCCCACATTTTCGACCGCTTCTATCGCGCCGTCGAATCGGTCAACAAAACGAAGGGCGCAGGCTTAGGGCTGTATCTCGCGCGTGCCATCGTCGATGCCCACGGTGGACAGATGTGGATCGATGCAGAGAAATCCACCCCCGGCGCACGGATTTGTTTTTCGTTGCCACGTTAATGTCGTCGGGCAAGCGACCGGTCGCCCTATACAATATACAGATGCACCGAGTATTTCCAAAATGCTCGGTGCTTTTTTTAGCCTAACTTATTCTGTTGTGACCTCCACTACGACACAATCGCACCAACGAGCACAAAGCCAAAGTGGGCATAAAACTGCGAGCATCTCTGGATAGAGACGCTCGCTTTATTTACACACCTGTAAAGAAAAAGTGTTTATGCAAAGGTATAATTCGCAGAGTACGCTTGGAAGCACAAAACTTATCAAAACCTTTGACACTCTTTTTCAACTGGTTTAGGGATTTCGCCATGCCAAATCAAAATGATATAGAAGTTATTCTTCGCAGAGAGAGCATTGCGTCAGCAATTATTAATGGCATTGGCGCTTTTATGACGTTTTTTTATCTAAATGTTATTGACCCAATCCCAACAGCAGAAAGGAGCGTCAAACCGCCTGACAGCTTTGCTTCTCTCCTATTTATTGCCATTGCAGCAGTCTTCATTTTCACGGGGCTAAGTTGGGGAAATAGATATAAGAGAATTTTCAAGAAATGGTATCTTCTGATCAAAGCTGACGAAATACATCCTGCCGATGTGCCTGAAAAAACAAAACGGGATTTACTAAATTTCCCTTTTTATGCCGCAGGGATGGCGGTAGTTATGTGGTTTTCAGCAAGCATGGCTGCGGCTTATTTCACCGGATCTTCTCGTGTATTCTTTAGTTTGCTTTTGTGGGGTGGTTTGGTCTCAGTAACCCTGCTTTACTTTGTAGAAGCGATATTATGGCGTCCCGTTATTCCCGTCTTTTTTCCCGACGGAAAATTAAGCAAGGTACACGCTTTTCATCTCCCCATTTTCTGGAAATTACTTATTGCCCTTTTCTTCGTCGGCATATTACCTCCCGCTTTACTTGCCCGCTTAACCTGGCAACGTGTAAGTACACTTTTTTTTGCCCCTAATCATGAAATACTGCTTGAGAATTTACGAATTCTGGAAATCTTCATTCTAGGAGCCAGTGTTACCGCCAGCATAAGTTTGGTGTTTTTTATCACACATGGAATTACAAAA
>JANTFU010000044.1 GCA_024763295.1 Anaerolineales bacterium | reverse complement strand
AAACTATTCAAATGGTTTTAAAAACACAACTATCGAGTTATTTAATTCTCATTCCTAACGGGAGCAAATCAAAAAAGGTTGGAAAGCCCCTAACCTTCCAACCTTCAAACCTTCAAACCTTTCAACGGCTTTTAGAAGAGACCTACGACCTTGCCGGTTTCCAAGTCCACATCCACGTCGTAATAGACGGGGCGGGTTGGCAGACCGGGCATGGTGCTCATCTCGCCTAGAAGCGGATAGATGAAGCCCGCTCCAACCGATGCGCGCAACTCACGGATCGGCACCGTAAAGCCGGTTGGACGTCCCTTCAAGCTGCCATCATGGCTTAGACTCAGGTGCGTTTTAGCCATGCACATCGGCAGTTTGTCAAAACCCAATTTGGTGTAGCGTTCGATCTGTTCCTCAGCCAAATCGGAATATTCCACGCCATTCGCACCGTAAATCTTCTTGCAGATGATTTCGATCTTCTCTTTGATGGTGGTGGTTTCAAGGTCGTAGAGGAATTTGAAGTCGCTCGGTTTTTCGCAGGCGGCGATCACGGCTTCGCCGAGGGCTTTTGCCCCAGCGCCGCCTTCCATCCAGTGACGGGAGACAACGGCATCTTCCGCGCCAGCTGCAATGGCGGCTTTGCGGACGAGTTCAACTTCGGCTTCGGTATCATCCTTGAAGCTATTCACTGCGACCACAACCGGGATGCCGAAACGCTTGGCGTTTTCGATATGGGCTTCAAGGTTGGGCAGACCGGCTTTGAGCAATTCAAGATTTTCTTCAGTGTATTCGGGTGCGAGTGGCGCACCGGCTTTGACGGCGGGACCGCCACCGTGCATCTTGAGGGCGCGGACAGTTGCCACGAGCACCACAGCGTCCGGGATTAAGCCGGAATAACGGCATTTAATGTCAAAGAATTTTTCCATACCAATATCGGCACCAAAACCGGATTCGGTCAGGACGTAATCTGCTAACTTCAGGGCAATCTTGTCTGCAATAATCGAACTGTTCCCGTGTGCGATGTTGGCGAAAGGTCCGGCGTGGACGAATGCCGGGGTGCCTTCAACGGTTTGCATCAGGGTCGGCATGATGGCATCTTTCATCAAGACAGTCATTGCACCCGCGACGCCGAGGTCTTCACAGGTGACGGGTTCTCCACTGCGGCTGGTCGCCAAAACGATACGCCCGAAGCGCTCACGCATATCGGCAAGGCTGGTGGTCAGTGCCAAGATAGCCATAATCTCAGATGCGACGGTGATGTCGTAGCCGGTAACGCGCGTATGTCCCATTTCTTTGGGACCCTGCCCAATGGTAATTTGACGCAG
The DNA here is from genome assembly GCA_024763295.1 of Anaerolineales bacterium. Lineage (GTDB taxonomy): Bacteria > Chloroflexota > Anaerolineae > Anaerolineales > Villigracilaceae > Desulfolinea. The sequence goes on along the minus strand of JANTFU010000044.1, from coordinate 10,299 downwards.
GTGGCGGTCATTGATATCGACCACGCGCCGCCAAGTGATGGTGTCGGGGTCGATGTCGAGGCGCACAAAGCGATGGATTTCATCTTCGGTCAGGTCATCGGGATTGGTTTTGTTGATGCCCAACTTTTCAAGGCGTTTCAGCATCGGTTTTGCAAAGGTGCGCGTTCCGTCTTTAGCGCGTGGACAAAGGCGGCGGAAGAGCGCTTCGTCTTTTTGGCGGCTTTCGTGGAACATGCGGGTTTCGAGTGCTGCCGCCACCAGGTTATTTGCCGCTGAGATGGCATGAATATCGCCTGTCAGATGCAGGTTGAAATCTTCCATTGGAACAATTTGCGAGTAGCCGCCCCCAGCTGCGCCACCTTTAATCCCGAAGGTGGGACCCTGTGAGGGTTGACGGATAGCGGTAAAAACTTTCTTACCGAGATGTGCGCCCAGGGCTTGTGAAAGACCAACTGTGGTTGTGGTTTTGCCCTCGCCGAGCGGAGTCGGGGTAATTGCGGTTACGTCGATATATTTCCCGTTTGGGCGTTCCTTCAGCCGATCCAAAATATCCAGAGAAACTTTCGCTTTATAGGGACCGTAAAGAATAAGCTCATCCTCCTCGATGCCAACTTCCTCTGCAATCAATTTGATGGGTTTCATGGTTGCTTCTTGCGCGATCTCAATGTCCGAGGGCACGGGGGTGCGCAAATTTAACGGGGTTGGGGTAAATTCTTTGGTCATTCACAAACTCCTTTTGGGTTATCGAACTGAAAATATAGCTCTTTTATTTTGCCATCTGAAAATTTGTCTGACAAGTGACATTCTTCTATTTCGCGGTAATGAGCGTTCCTACCTGCTCACCGAGCAAGGCTTTTTTCGTCGCTCCCGCAATTTCCCCTGAGTAAAGTTGGGCAGTCAAGCCGTCGATCTTTTCGACCAATGCCAACATTTGCCTAACTTTGGAATCCATGCCGCCGGTCACATCTGTGCCTGCGGATGCGCCAATACTCGCGCTTAGTTCGTGGATGGACTGCGGCGTGACGCGCGCCACCTTATGCTTGCGTGCCGGAAAATCGGCATAAATCCCATCTTCGAGTCCTGCCAATAAAATCCGTTGTGGACGCAGTTTTACCGCCAAGTGCATAAATAAATCTTCCGTCGAGAGGATTGTGCCGCCGAGCTGATCGTCGAAAATGACATCCCCATAGACAACGGGCACGATACCGTTTGATAGTGCTCGCCGAATTGGTTCTACATGCCAAATCGAGACTTGCCCGTTTTCAGAAACTATATTTCCCGACGCTGGCAGCGCCATCGACGCGATGCCGGCGTTGCGCAAAGCATCCATCACATGCACATTCAAAGCGCGTGCCTCGTGCCAAACTTCGGCAAAGCCGTGCCAATATTTCGAGATCAAGTTCTCCCCCCCTGGGGGGGAGATGTCCGAAAGGATAGAGGGGGGATTTAACGGTACACCATCTCTCGTTTTATATTCTTTTGCAGCGACATGCCCAAAAGACCCGGAGCCGTGCCCGATCAGCAGGAGCATATTGGGTTCTTGCTTGCGTGCAGTCGCAATCTCTTCACAGAGGCGTTTCAGTACATCCGCACGCAGCGCGCGTGGACGGGTTTTGTCGGTAATCAGTGAGCCGCCGAGTTTTAGGAAGATGAGGTTTTTGTTCATGTCTTTTCAATGTAGGGCATTGCATCGAATAGATGCGTTGCCTGTTGGGTCTTGCAAACAGGCTTGTTTTTAGCATCCGCTTGCAACGCACTTGGTAAATGCAATACAAGTCTGGCGGGGTCACTCGCACCCATTCGCCAAATGCTCGTCAAAGGTTTCTGAAAAATTATGTAGACCACTTCCATCACATTTTGCGCGGAAGTAGTAGTATGTCGTCTGCGCAGGGAAGGCGACGGCTTCGAGCGAGCCGCGTGATGGGTTGCAGATCGGCGTGGGGGGCAAACCGCTATAGAGATAAGTATTGTACGGCGAGTTCACTTCAAGATCAGTATACGAGAGCGGACTTTTCCACCAGTTTTCTGGCGTGCCGAGCGCGTATTGTACGGTTGGATCGGCTTCCAGTTTTTGCCCGATGATGAAGCGATTGAGATAGACGGACGCAATCATTGGACGCTCGTCCGGGATGATGGCTTCACGCTCTACAATGGAGGCGAGAATTAGGGCTTGATAGAGCGTTAATCCCTGTGCGGCGAAGCCTGCGCGGATTTCGGGGGTGAGTTTTGCGCCGAAGTTGGCAGTCAGCAGGGCAATTAGTTCGTCTGCTGTGAGAGTGCGCGAAAGGGAGTAGGTGTCTGGCAGCAAAAATCCTTCGTGGGTCTGGGCTTCGGGGGCGAGGGCGGTGGGGGGAGTTTGTGCGGCTTTGAGAAATTCTTCGGGGGTGATTGCCAAGCCGGAGGTCGGGAGCGATGCGGCGATTTCTTCGATCCGCCAGCCGGGGATAATCGCAAAGGCGATTTGCGAGGCGCGCGTATCCTGAAATAATCCTGCGATGTTGGGAATGGTGTAGGCGGGGCTAAGACGGTAGTCGCCAGGCAGGAGGTGCGTGTCCATGCCGGTGTAGACCAGATAGGTGATGAAGGCGTCTGCGCTACTGATGAGACCGTGTTCTTCGAGTTGGGCAGCGATTTCGTAGGGCGATGCGCCGTTTTCAAGCGTGAAGGCTTGTTCTGCGCCGAAGGGATCGGCGGGCATTTGGATGGTGGCGTCGTACCAGAGAATTTTGGCGGCGTATTGGTAACGCTGACTCAAGCTCAGTTGCGGATTGGGCGCGCCGTAATGATGCGCAGCGAGGGCGGGTACCAGCACGATGGGCACAATGATGACGAGCAGTAGCGTGAGTATGGCGAGGAGCGAAAGGGTCTTTTTCATGTTTTTTACCACGAAGAGCACGAAGAAGCACGAAGGTTTAAGGGCTTTTCCTTGTGCCCCTTTGTGTTCCTTGGTGGTTAATAATTTTGAGAGCGCGCATCCAAATATGATTGCAGAATGACTGTTGCCGCGATACTGTCGAGATGCCCGCGTCGTTTTTTGCGGCGCACGTTCATCTGGATGGCGGCTTGACGGGCAATTTGCGTGCTGTTGGATTCGTCCCAAAGTTCGACGGGAAGATCGGTTTGGCTTTGCAGCACACGCGCAAAACGGGCGGAGCGGCGACCTTCAAAATTTGGCTTGCCGTCGAGTCCGAAGGATTGCCCGACGATGATTTTTTCAGCGTTCTTTTCAGCCGCAAGGGCGGCGACTTGCGCGGCGTCGATCTCGCGCTTGACGTGCTGAATGACCGTCAGCGGGGAGGCGATGGTGCCGGTCTCATCGCTGAGGGCGATGCCGATATTTTTTTGTCCGGGGTCTACAGCTAAGATTCTCATGGGATTAAAAGTGACAAGATTTGCAAGAGGACAAGCGTTTAACCGCCAAGCCGCAGAGTTCGCCAAGTTTTTTAAATGGTTTTTAGAATCTTGGCGCTCTTCGCGTCTTGGCGGTTTGAGTAATTACTCCACAACCACCGCGATGCGGAAGGGCGCGATCGGCAGCCACTTCCACCATGCCGGCGAAAGGATGATTTCAGCGGTGTCTTCCAGTTCGAGGTTGTTTTCCAAAATTCGGGCGGCACTCGCAAGGCTTTTTCCCTGTATCCAACTGGCGACTTGTGGCTGGGCGATGCGCGGCACGAGCGCTTGTTCAACGCGCATTTGGAATGTGGTCACGCCGAGCGTGTCGGTTTCTAATTCGCCGACGGGCGCGTAGGTCAGCGAATCGGCTTCGGGGGTGAAGCCCTGCGGCAGATTGGCGGCGAGGGCGGCGCGTGCCAGAATTTCTAAATCGCTGGCTTTGGCATATTGGGCATCTACCGCAACCTGCATTTCAAGCGTCAGGCGGTCAGCAGGTTCGCCTTCTTCGGGCGCGAATTTTTCTTCGAGCACTTCGATCTCACCAAGCGTATCGGGGAAGAATATGTCGCTTTGGTCTAGCGCATCGGCGACGAGCGCTTCGGGATCGGTCGTCAGGGCAAAGAGTATTTGCTCGCGCAGGTCGTCGCGGTCACGCAGCGTGGGAACGCGCACAAGCTCGTCGCTGCCGCCCGTTGTCGGGGCGGGATTGGTGGCAGCCAGCGAAAAGCGCAGTTCCCCTTCAATGGCTTGCAGCAGGTTTGGGTCGAGGTTGCCGCCTTCCCCAAAACTGAGCGCCGAAACCGGCACTTCGATACTCTGATCCACGCCGGGATTCACAATGGCTTCAAAATCCGTCTGAAAACGAATGTTCGGATCGTCAATGCTGCGGATAACCGTGCCTTGTGGGATGCGGATGAGTTGATCGGTGAGATTGCGAAAGACGACCGTGCCGCTCGCGCCTTTGCTGGGGATCGCCAGTCGACCGCTGGCTGGCATTGAACGTTTTTCCGTTAACACCGCGTGGACGGTTTGTGCCGGAACGCTGCCCGTGATGAAAACTTCGCTAATTTCGCTGCTCGCCCGCACAGGAATGGTGATGCTCTGCACGCGCCGTGCAGGATGTAGTCTGATTTGTGCCGATGGAATAAAAGCCGCCAGTAAACTGACGAGCGCAAGCATCGCCAGCAGCAGGGAACCAAGCCGCACGCTAATTTGGTTGCGCCATTCAGCTTCCTGCGGGTGAACTTCGGCGCGGATTTCACGTAAATTTGGGCGTTTGCGGCGACGTTTGGTTTGCTGACGTTTTTGCGCTGTCCATGTGCCGCGCTGGGCGGCAAGATTGTCGGCAAAGGTCGGGATGCCGAGCAGCTTTGCCGCGTGGATGACTTTTAGTGATTTCGTGACCAAGCCTAATTCCGCGCCCAAACTTTGTGCGTGACGTTGGAGCAGTTTTAGGTCAAGTTCATCGAGATTGAAGCGTCTGCGGCGCGGAAAAACCAGCAAGATGCGCGGCGTTTTGCTCCAATTCATTTTATCGCGAATGGAGATGTGGTTGTCGTGCGGTTCTAGCTGGATAATCTGGGTTTTCATCGAGGGGATTTTAACGGTGAAGCGTTAAAATGCGAACGTATTACCAAACACAATTCACGCAAGTATTGATTTTGGCATTTTTGCCGATGCGTTTATACATGGTCACGTCGGTGAAGGGTTCGCCCAAAATCCCGTCGTGGATTGCCCATGAGCGCAGGCGGATGCTCTCTTTGGCGCGCGGATCGCGGAAGGGCGTGCTGCTATCGAGCAGGCGCGTGGTTGCCGTATCGCCCGTGAATTCGGCTTGAATCCGTTCCATACGCTTTTTGCCGATCTGATAGCTGAAGCCATAACGCTCGAAGATGATGGCGTTATGGTAGTAGAGCGGCTCAACGAAGTACATCTCATGCCCGAGGCTTTCGACGAAATTTTCAAAGGCGGTGGTGGCTGCCGTCAGCAGACCCAAGCCGCCTCGTATCTGTCCTGGTGCCAAGCCGAATGCGAGGGCGTTCCGCTCCGCTTCGATATTGCGTCGAAAGGTGCCGAATTTGGTCGGCGTGCCATCGGGCATGACATCGACATCAAAGCGCGGAGAAGCTGGATTGTTCAAAATATAGAGCAAAATGTGGATTTGCCCGTTCATGGTGTCGGTCAGATGTCCGTAGAGGATTGGGTCGCGGAAGCCGTACTCGTGAAAAAGGGAAAGCTCAACGCTGGTGCTGCCCGGATTGCATTTGAGCGAGATAAGAGAATTACCGTCTTTGTCGCTGAGATAGGGATTTAGTTTGAAGTGTTCGAGCAATTCGTGAGGGATAACGCGCCGATAGATTTCCCGCTTCTCATGTTCGGGTAGTAAGTTGATGCTGCCGATGGTAGATGCACTCATAATTACTCCCGATTTCGCATTTGGCGTTTGAGTTCGCGTTCGGTGTCGCGCTGCTTAATGGCTTGGCGCTTATCGTGTAGCTTCTTGCCGCGTGCGAGTGCGATTTCGACTTTTGCGCGCCCGGCTTTGAGATAGACTTTGGTAGGGATGATGGTTAATCCCTTTTGCTGGGTGGTTTTGCGCAAGTTGCGGATTTCGCGTTTATGTAGCAAAAGTTGGCGCGGGCGACGCGGTTCGTGGTTGAAGCGATTGGCTTCTGTGTAGGGCGCGATGTAGGCTTCCATCAGCCAGGCTTCGTTTTCGGTGACGCGGATATAGGCTTCTTTAATGCTCATTTGCCCCGCACGAATTGATTTGATCTCGGAGCCTTTGAGCGAGATGCCGGCTTCAAATGTTTCGAGTATATGAAACTCGAATTTGGCTTTACGGTTGGTGGAGACGACTTTTATATTCACGTTGCGATTGTAACATGGAGGCTGATTTGGGGCGATTCTTTTGTATGAGGAACTGATATTACGCATAGGATTCCGCGAGGAGCATGCACTTGCGACGAAGCGGTCTCATTCTTGCGAGAAGATTGCTTCGGCGGTAAAGCTGCCTTGCAAAATCAGCGAAAAGTCAACTTTTTTCTGTGAGAGAAGTTCTTTGTGTAACATGAGTGAGGAGAGAGGAAAGAGGAAAGATGCTTTCTTTCTTCTTTCCTCTCTCCTCTGCAACGGCGGTTATAATTCGGACAGACTTTTTACAGAAAGGTAAATTTTGTGCAAAAAGAAATTGCAGTCGCACTGGGCGGCGGTGGCGCGAAAGGGAATTCACATATCGGCGTTTTACGGCGCTTAGAAGAAGCCGGTTTCACCATTGCAGCCGTGGCGGGGACGAGCATGGGCGCGATGGTGGGAAGTTTTTATGCCGCTGGCTATTCGCCGGACGAGATCGAAGAAATTTTCTCGCAGGTTGATCAGACAAAACTTTACGAGTTGGGTTTACTGGCGCAGCCCGGTTTGCTTGGTTTAGGGCATGTTGCTCAACTTTTAGATGATAAACTGCAAGGCAAAACCTTTGCCGAGACGCGCATTCCGGCGGCGTTTGTAGCAACGGATCTCGAATGTAATTGCGAAGCCATTCTTGCGGAAGGAACGCTCAAAGACGCGGTTTTGGCAAGCATTGCTGTGCCGGGCATTTTTCCACCCCGTATCCACGACGGGCATCATCTTGTCGATGGCGGGGTCTTGAACCCTGTGCCGGTTTCGGTCGCGCGCAAACTCGCGTCCAAATTGCCGGTCGTTGCGGTGGCGCTTTCGCCGCCTTTTATGCCTGAATCCGTAAAGTTGCCCGGTTCGTTGGCTTCGGTTGTACCGGAAGTATTTATCAAACGCATCACGCGCCTGAATATTTCGCAGGCGATGAGCATCTTTTTGCAATCGGTTGATCTTAGCAATCAAGCTATCACCGATTTGCGGCTCGAAAAAGAACCGCCCGATGTACTCATCCGTCCGCGCGTGGAGGCAGTTGGTTTGCTGGATAATGTGGTCGTTAGCGAAGTTGCCAAGCTCGGCTACGAGGCTGCCGATGCCGCCCTGCCCCAAATTGAACGCGCGCTACGCCGTTCGCAGGGCTTTTTTCAAATCTTGTTTGGAGGCAAATGATGAGTCGCGATTTACGCAAATACGCTCGTCAAACCAGTGTTCAGTTAGCGTTTGGCGCGATTTTGCTGCTTTTTTTGGTTGGCGATGGGCTAATCTATTTGATCTATGGCAAAGGCGCGGCGCTGATGGGCTTGTCCTGTTTGCTCATCGGGCTGGCGCCGCTGGTGATCATCGTCTTATTAATGCTGCTATTAAATTGGGTTGTTAAACTTGCAAATCGAGACTAATACCACACTCCTTGACCAATTTGGTTGGGTTTTTCGTTCGCGCTCGTTGCGCGAAAATCCGCAGCGGGTTTTGTTGCTTTTGCACGGCTGGACGGGCGACGAAAATTCCATGTGGACGTTTACTGCGAATTTTCCTGCCGAGTATGCCATTCTTGCGCCGCGTGCGCCCTTTTTGGCTCCCAAAGAAAAAGGCGGATATTCCTGGCGCGAGATCAAACCCAGCACCTGGGGAGCGCCGACTTTTGATGAGTTGCGCGCCCCGGCAGATGCCCTCGTTTCGCTCGTGGACCAATGGTTGGTTGCCCTCAATATCCCTGCTGCCCGCTTTGACGTGGTCGGCTTTAGTCAGGGCGGCGCTGTGGCAACTTTATTGGCGATCTTGCATCCGCAGCGCATCCGCAAAATGGCGGTGTTGGCGGGCTTTATCCCCAAAGGCGTAGACGATGTGCATCTTCCCCCGCATTTGCTGGATGGCATCGACTGCTTTTGGGCGCACGGCACGCAGGACGATATGATCACGTTCGCGCGTGGACGCGAATCGGCGCGGCGGCTGGAAGCTGCGGGCGCGAATGTCGATTTTTGTGAAGCCGAAGTTGGGCATCGCGTCAGCCGCGAGTGTCGGCGGGCGCTGGATGCGTTTTTGAGAGCGTAGTGCGTGTTGCGTGTTTCGTAATGATTTTACGCAATACGCAATACGCTAGTTATGGTATCCTTGCCGCGTTCAGTTGACGGTATATTTTTGAAGGTGATGATTTAATGGCAATAATTTCTCGACGAGATTTTCTCAAATTAGCGGGAGCAAGCCTTGGGGCAATGGCGTTCCGACGCTTCGACGGCGTCTTGAGTTTGCCAAGTCTTGATTTCCCTGAAGGGGAACGCTTGGGGCGCGTGGCGGTTTATCCCAATTATTATTTCACGTCCATTAAAACGGAGCCTTTCCCGAATGCGCCGGATGTGCGTAATCTTGCGGAAGATGAATTGGTGATTTGGCAATCTGAAGTGGTTGGCGGCGCGAAGTCAATCAGCAGACGTTGGGTGCAAACACCCGAAGGCTATGTGTATGCGCCCGATTTGCAACCGGTACGCAACCAGCCGAATATCCCCTTGAGTGAGATTCCCGCTGGACAAGCCGGTTTTTGGGCGGAGGTGACTGTACCTTATGTTGATTTAATTATCGCCAACCCACCTGCGCGTGCGACTTGGTATAAGGATGAACTGGAAAATGGTTTTGTGCCGCGTTTGTATTATGGGCAGGTGGTCTGGATGGATGCGATCAACTCCGCTCAAGATGGGCGCGTGATGTATCGCTTTAACGAGCGCTATGGCTATGGTGATCTATTTTGGGCGGATGCAACCGCGTTTTATGTACTCACCGAAGCGGATGTTGCGCCGATTCATACGGATGTTGACCCAGAATTGAAAAAGATTATTGTCAATGCGACCGACCAAACGCTTTCCGCTTACGAAGGTGAGCAGGAAGTTTTTTTCTGCCGCGTTTCTACCGGGTATGATAGTGAAAATTATCGTACGCCTGTGGGCGGTTATAACCCGCATCGTAAGCTGCTTTCGATTCCGATGGGCGCTTCATCGAAGGAGGGGCGTTCGGGCTACGATACGCCCGCAGTTGGTTGGCCCTTCTTTATGAACGGCGATGGAATTGCGATCCATGCTGCGTTTTGGCATAACGATTTTGGCGTGCGCCGCTCGCATGGCTGTGTGAATGTTTGCAACGAAGATGCCAAATGGATTTGGCGCTGGACAACGCCGTATGTTTCGCTGGCGCAGGAAGAAGTCAGTTTGAACTGGCCCGATCACGGCACGCGCGTTGAAGTGGTGCAGCGTTCGGCGTATTAAAGATGAAAATTTAGTTTTGCCTTTTTCGTGTTTACGCTCTTTGCGCTATAAAATTAGGTGAAATGTTGTGTAAGCCAGAAAAATCATTAGGGTGTGTTTCATCTGCTTCGGAACCTTGTAAAATGTTGCGTGTAGCGTGTTCCGTACTCTTAAAAACGGAACACGCTACGTTACGCGAGTTTTCTGTAAAGCATTTGAAACACACCCAAATCATTACGAAATACGCAACACGCAACAAAACAGGCAAAAATACCTCTTTTTAGACTGTCTTGAAAATTGGCGAAACGACTGGATTAAATAAAGTGCAATTTTCGGAAATCTGCTCATTTTTTGAGCAAATACTCCGTAGAATTTGAAAATCTGATGATTATTGACGAGGTATCTCAATGAATATTACAGTTGGTTTGGCTTTTATTGCTGGCTTGGCGTCATTCCTTTCGCCCTGCGTTTTTTCGCTTGTCCCCGCTTATATTGGTTATTTAAGTGGACGTGCGGCTGGCGGCGAGGGCGATGCGAATAATAAGCTGGTCACCTTTATGCACGGGCTTTTCTTTGTGCTCGGTTTTAGCGCCATTTTCATCATTCTCGGCGTGGCGGCTTCGGCGTTTGGCGGCTTGCTTTACGACGTTCGCAATTGGCTGGCGAAGATTGGCGGCATTGTTGTCATTATCTTCGGTTTGCACATGATTGGTGTTTATCGCATTCCCTTCCTGGAATACGACACGCGCGTACAGGAATTGCCCGATCCGAAATGGGGCTA
>JANTFU010000043.1 GCA_024763295.1 Anaerolineales bacterium | reverse complement strand
CAGCAAGCCAACGTCGCAGGGTTGTCCGCCGCCACCGGGGTAGAAAACAGTTCGGTCGAGCACCACTGTGCGGGATTCCGCATCCACGCTTGTGATCATCGCGTCAAATTCTTTCAAATAGCTATCTTGTTGGCAAAGTAATTCGGTCATTTTGGCTCCTTCAAATCAGAGAATATGTAAAGAATAATATCACCCCTTGGCAGGACTTCAACACTAGAATAATGCTCTGCAAGCCAGCTTAGATGCGGGTGCGTTGCATAACCCGCCGCTTGGTATTCTGCAATCGCTTTTTCAAAAATCACTAACGCAACGCGATCAGCATTCTGGGTTGCTGTTTCCATATCCGCAGAGGAAAAAAAGCCCAAGGTTTGCTGCGTTGCCAGCGCAAGCGTATCCGAACCGCTGCCGGGTTCATCCGCGATATATTTTTGCGGCAGATCGGGCGCGTAATAAAAGGCGGGCAAAGCGCTCAATTTATTGGAATGCAAAATCAAGCCCGGCGCATCATGTTCGGCGGAAAATTCTTCGGTGATTGCCGCGTAATCGGCGTAAGGGAAACCGGCATAGGTTAGGTGCTGACAGAACCCCAAAGCGGCGCTGAAAATCAAAAGGGTCAGGAAAACTTTTTGCAAAAAAGGCGTCAGGTCAGTTTTTTCAAAAACCCACGCCAACCAGAGACTAAAGAAAACGCCCGCAGGCAACAAGGCGCGCGCGATAAAAACGGGCGTCCACTGCGAAACAAGGAAGAGTAAAAGCGGCGGCAAAAATGCCAAATAAAAGAACCACAGTCCGGCAAGCGAGAAAGGCTCGGCACGCCAGTACCGATAAGTTTGCCAAACCGCCAAGCCGACCAAAATCAGCGTGATGAAAAGCCCCGCGCCCAACCAACCATCCGGCACAGGCAGATTGGTGACGTAGGTCAGCAAAAGGTTGAAAAGCGCATCCGCGCCCGGCTTTTGCACCCAATAATGCGCCTGTACTTTGCCCAATTGCGAGGGTAGATAGAAAAGCCAAGGTGAATAAAAAAGCAGCGCCAAACCACCCGCCCAAAGCGTGCGCCAAATGACTTCTTTACGGCGCAGCAAAATTGCCGTGAACGCCAACGGCAACAAAAAGAAAGCCGCCAAATTATGTGTGCACTGCGCCAATGCCGCCGCTAACGAAAAAAGCAGAGTCCAGCCCAAATTTCCGTCCTTGATGCCGCGCAAAAAGGCATAGACTGCCACCAAAAGCAAAAAAGTTAGCAAGGCATACATGCGAATTTCTTGCCCATAATGAACTTGAAAAGGCGAAATTGCCACAAAAAACGCCGCCCAAAGCGCTAATTTGCGTCCAGCAAAATAGTTCGCAGTTTGATAGGCGAGGAAAACAATCCCGACGCCCAACAAAGCAGATAAAAGCCGTCCCGCAGGCACCGTTGTGCCCAAAACTTTCATCCACACGTCCAAAAGCGTGTAATAGCCCAAGGGGTGAATATCCGCCGCGCCCGCACCTGTCGACGTCAGCGTGCCAGCCAACATCGCTGCAAATCCCTTCGAGGCAAAAAGCAGCGAAAAGGCTTCATCATACCAAATCGGGCGTGAAAAAATCCCTGCCAAACGCAGCAAAAAGGCAAAAAGTAAGAGCCAAAGCAAAGCGTAACGCTCAAAAAAACTTTTCATCATTGTCCCAAAGCATATAGCCATCAAAATCTTGCAAAAAACCAACCCACCGATAGTTGGCTTGAGTTCGCGTCCTTAGCAAATTTGTGGTTGAGCACAGATAACACTGATTTTACCGTTAACGAAAAATCCCCGCCTGTTAGCGGGGATTTGATTTTAGTCACCGAGATAATCGCGGAGTTTGCGCCGCACAGAGGGATGTCGCAAGCGACTAAGCGCCTGCGCTTCGATCTGGCGGACGCGCTCGCGGGTTACGCCCATTTTACGCCCAACTTCTTCGAGGGTGTAGGCTTGCCCATCGAGGATGCCGTAGCGCAATTGCAAAATACGGACTTCGCGCGGAGGCAGGCTGTCCATCACTTCAACGAGATGATCCTGCAAGAGATGGTGCGTGGCAGTGTCATCGGGCGGCGGGGAGTCCTCGTCTTCGATGAAGTCGCCCAAAACCGAATCTTCTTCGTTGTCAGTTGGCGTTTCGAGCGAGAGTGGGCGACGCGCCACCTGAATCATATTTTCGACCTTTTTAGGCGGCACTTCGAGCGCTTCTGCCAACTCTTCAACCGTCGGTCCACGCCCCAATTTTTGCGTAAGCTGATGCTGGACACGCAAAAGTTTGTTGATCTGGTCACCCATGTGAACAGGAACACGGATGGTGCGTCCCTGATCGGCAATGGCGCGTGTGACAGCTTGACGAATCCACCAAGTGGCATAGGTGCTGAATTTGTGTCCACGACGATAGTCAAATTTTTTCGTTGCACGGATCAGCCCGATATTGCCTTCCTGAATCAAATCCAAGAAAGGAACGCCACGTCCCATATATTTTTTGGCAACACTGATGACCAAACGAGAGTTAGCCGTAATCAGATGTTCACGAGCCGCCCAACCATCTTCAATCATGGCACGCAGTTCGGTGCGACGTTTGGTGGTCACATGCCCTTTCGCCAGTTCTTCACGCGCCATGCGTCCACGCTCGATCCGCTGCGCGAGTTCCACCTCTTCTTCAGCCGTCAGGAGCGGCACGCGGCTGACTTCCTTCAGGTATAAGCCAATCGTATCCGATGTGTCAATATTTGCCAGATAATCTTCTACTGTATTTTGGTCCACCTTTTCTTCATCGATCTCTTCGGTTTCGCTGACTTCGTCCGCTGAAGGACCGGGCAGGCTGGCGTCTTCAATGAAGGAGATGCCTGCGCTTAACAAGGCAGCAAAAGCTTCTTCCAACTGCGCTACGTCCTGCTCTGCATTGGGGAAAAAGTTCAAAATATCGTCGAATGTAACAAAACCTTTTTTGCGTCCTAACGCAAGTAATTTGATAATCCCCGGCGATGCGTTTTCTTGAACATCGATTAAGTTTTTATCACTCATATAAATAAATTACACCTCTACTAAGAATTTGGCAAAAAGCCTTCCTTGCACGCAACAAAGAAATTGCCAGTTTGACAGCTTGGGGCACGTCTTATCCAGAATACTCTTTTTTAAGGTCAAAAGCAATACCCTTTTTAAGATGCAAAAAGCTTACAAAAGTTTCATCTCTGCTTCAGGAAATAGCCAAAGAAAAAGGCACGGGCGCTGAACAGCGACAGTGCCTCGCCAGAGACGACGGTTATTACTATACAAAATTGAACGGGCAAAGTCAAGCATCTTTTCAAAGGCTAATCTTTTTTTAAGATGTCTATCACATAGAGAAAATGTCCCTTTTGCTGTACACTTTAGCAAGATTGGAGATTAAAATTTCCGTCTGACTCAAAAAGTCTGCTTGAAACAGCTTGGGAACACCCAGCCGATGAATTCATTCATCGGGAAACCAGCTTTCGATTCTTCGCGTATCATTTTTTGCGCCAATTTCGGAGAAACTCATGCAAAAAAAACACCTTCTCAGCCTCTTCTTAGTCTTATTCATGCTGACCGCTTGCGGACCACAAACCGTGCCACAAAACCTGCCCACTGCCCCCGCCACAAATGCGCCGCAAGTTATCACGCCCACCCCCATCATTGCGACGGCAACCGCAGCGGGAGACTCTCCTGCCACCGACCAGCCCGCTGCCAAACAAGAGATTGCCTACAATCAGGAAATGTTCACGCCCTTAAAAAACTGTGAAACCTGCCACAAGGACCTCGTCGATGAAGCCGGCAACGACGTCTCCAACGTCAACGATTGGGCGTCTTCGATCATGGCACAGGCTGCTGTTGATCCTTATTATCTCGCCACGGTCAACGCCGAAGTGCAACGTCACCCTGAGTATCAAGTTGCCATTGAAGACAAATGCGCAACCTGTCACATGCCGATGGCACACTTCGCCGTCCACGCCGAAGGCGGCACTTCTACAATGCTCGGCGAAAACGGCTACGGAAACCCCGAACATCCCCTCCACGAAATGGCAATGGAAGCCATCTCCTGTACCGTCTGCCACCAAATTCAACCCGACAACTTCGGGCAAGAATCCAGTTTCAGCGGTGGTCTACTCATCGACACTGACACACCAAAAGGCGAGCGTGTTCTATACGGTCCCTATCCGCCCGAAGACCCCTTCGCGAGCATCATGACTGCCGGCTCAGGCTATATCATCGAACAGAGTGATCATCTTGCCCAATCCGAAATGTGTGCCACTTGCCACTCCCTGCATACACACTACGCCATCGAAGACGGCACACTCTCCGAAAACACCTTTCCGGAGCAAACGCCCTACGAAGAATGGCTTGCTTCTGATTATGCCAACACTCAGAGCTGCCAAGACTGCCACATGCCCAAAGCCGAAGGCGCAGTCGCCATCAGCATCATGGGTAGCCCGCCGCGCTCGCCCTTCTCCCTGCACACCTTCACCGGCGGCAACGCTTATATGCTCAACATCCTCAAGGATTTCAGCAACGAAATCATTGTCCAAACGGATAACGCAGGCTTTGATGAATCGATTCAGCGCACGGAAGATTTGTTGACGCAACAAACCGCCACGCTCAAGATCGACTCCGCCCAACTGAACGACAACCAACTCGACATCGACGTATCGCTCGTGACCCTCACAGGGCACAAATTCCCGGCAGGATTCCCGTCCCGCAGAGCATGGATTCACCTAACCGTGCTGGACGCATCCGGGCAAACCCTGTTTGAATCAGGCGCTTACGAGCCAAACGGCAGCATTATCGGAAACGCGAACGACGAAGATGACAGCCAATTCGAGCCACACTACACCGAGATTACATCCGCTGACCAAGTCCAAATCTATGAAGACATCATGCAGGATGTAAACGGCAACGTCACCACCGCTCTGCTAACAGCAGAATCTTACATCAAAGACAATCGTCTGCTACCAAGCGGATTTGATAAAGCCGTCGCCAATGCCGATATAGCGGTACGCGGCGCAGCGGCAGAAGACGGTGACTTCATCGGAGCGGGCGATACCGTCCATTACGGTATCAAGCTGGATGCCGCGCCCGAAGCGCTAACGATCCAAGTCGAGTTACTCTATCAATCCGTCGGATATCGCTGGGCGCAGAATTTAGCACAGCAACCCAATCAGGCAGTCGATGACTTTTTGCGCTATTACGATGCAACGCCAAATATTCCCATTGTGATTGCCAGCGAAGAAGTGACTATTCCATAAACTGTCCAGTTCTTGAGCGGAGCCGTAACGAAGTGAAGGCGTAGTCGAAGGACGGTGCTACCGAATACCCCGCCCTTCGACTGCATGCTTATCTGCGAAAAACCCTCCGCTCAAGAGCTAGACTATACAAAAACCATGAACCTACTCGACATCATCCGCCGAACCGAAGAACCTGAACCCTGGGAAGAAGGTAACAAACTCGCTTGGGATGATCCCGCCTTCAGCGAGCGGATTCTTGCCGAGCATCTCTCGCAAGAGCACGATGAAGGCAGCCGCCGCACGGAATTGATTGATGCCCACGTTGACTGGCTGCACAACGCCCTCCTGAAGGGCAAGCCGTCTAAAGTGCTTGACTTGTGTTGCGGACCGGGGCTTTACACCCAACGCCTGACCAAGCTCGGACACACATGCGCAGGGATTGATTTTGGGCCCGCATCCATTCGTTATGCCAAGGAAATGGCGCAAAAAGCAGGCTTTAAAATTGCTTATACGCAGGGAGACGTCCGCAAAACAGATTTTGGCAGCGAATACGATTTGATTACCGTTATTTTTGGGGAAATCAATGTCTTCAAACAAGCTGAATTTTTAGCCATTGCGAAAAAAGCAAAAACCGCCCTGCGTAAAGGCGGCATCCTATTGTTGGAAGCGCATAGGTTTGAAGCCGTTGAAGAGATTGGTATGGGCGCACCGTTTTGGTACAGCGAAGAAAGCGGGCTTTTTTCCGAGACACCGCATTTTTGTCTGGCGGAAAATTTCTGGGCTGAAGAGGATGCCGTCGCAACCGTGCGCTATTACATCGTCGATGCGGCAACGGGCGAGGTCAGCAGACAGGCGTGGTCAACGCAAGCTTATACAGAAGATGAGTATCAAGCAGTCTTACGCGAGGCGGGCTTTAAAGAAATCGTCTTCCACGAATCTTTTGGGGACGTGGAAGATGAAAGTTTTTGGTTAATCGAGGCACATGCTTAAGTACCTGAGCATAAGCAATTTGGTAAAACCTGCCCTCTCCCCTTCGACAAGCTCAGGACACCGCCAGCCTCCCCAATATGCGACGATAGTGCTGTCGAATTTAGGGGAGGGGCAGCTACTCCCCAAAAATTCCATACTCTTGGAAGCAAAGCGGCTTTGGCATTTGGGGGGATAAAGGGGGGCTGTTTTTTCATCATAAAATACCAGAAAACTTTTGAACGGATGGGTTATTTACGCCGCAATGTACCAAAGACAGTTTTCCATGCCCTAAGAAACAAAGATTAAATAAAGTGCAAAATTTCAGACCCTGAGCGGAGCACTGAACGATAGAGAAGTGCGCAGTCGAAAGGCGATTTTCAGGGAACGCCGTCCTTCGACTTCAGGCTCAACAACTGTCGCCTTCCGCTCAGGAACTGGTACAACTTTGTATGTTGTTTAATTCTCATTCCTAAAACAAGCCCAATTTATTCAAACTTGTCTGTAAAGCCGCCAAACTTGCCGGCTTTGTCAACATATCCTTGGCTCCTTGCGCAAAAACTCGTTGCCGTGTTTCCGGCTGTTCATCGGAAGTGATGACGATGACCGGCACATTCATTAGGCGCGGCTCACGCTTCAAATACGCCAAAATCTCCACCCCATCCACGCCGGGCATATTCACATCCAACAAAATCAAATTCGGCACTTCCGATGTCAACAAAGCCATCGCCGGGCTGGAACCATACGCAGCGTGCGCTTCAAAACCCAAAACCCCCAACATTTGTACCAACGTATCCGCCACACCACGATTATCATCAATCACAAGAGCACTAGACATATTTTTTCTCCAAAAAACAGTAACTTATCTGCTGATGGTAAATTTTGACTGATTTCATCTGCTCTGACTCTTGGCTCTAGCGCCGTCCCGGCGCCAAGGAGGGCGCAAGGAACTGTTTCTAACCAATCTTTGATCAGCCAATTTTGACCACTACCACTTATTAACGGAAGCAACAAAAAAAAACACCAACCTGCTAATTTTAATCAATATTTCGGCTTCCGCAAAATATTCAGGACGGAATACGAGACCGCTCGCCCGTAAGCCTGCATCTGCTCGTCCAGCAGCGGGGCGGAAATTTGCTCGGTTCCGTTCAAATCCGCGACCAAAGCCAGCCCTGGCAACTCCAGCGAGAGCATCTCCAACGAACTGACCGGCGGACTCGTCTCGATGGGCTGAACGGCAAATCCCAGCGGCGCATCGACCAGACTACCGGCATTCAGCAACAACTCGGTCATCGCCGAATTTGACGCACCGTGAATCATCAGCGAATCAGAGTCCACAAACGCAGGCAAACCCAAATTCCAGACCATGATCGGGCGCGGCGCGGCGGAGGCAAGTCCGGTCAAATTCTTGAAATTATCGGGGTTGTTCACAAAAGCACTCGCACCGGGCGCGCCCGCGTCCGCCCCATCCCATGCCACAAAAATAACCGCGCGACGCGGATCAAGATTATTCTCGCGCCATGAATGCGCGATTTCCAACATTGTTACCAGAGAAGCAAAATTTTCGGGCGACTGATTATGGCTGTCGTAAGCGGCAAAAAGGACGACTAACTCACTGGCGAGATTGGTATCGTAACCGCCCAAAAAACCGAGCGTGCTGTGCGTTTGGACGGTTTGATTGCTGTGCAATTGTAGAGACATGGAAATCTCGGACTTAAGCGGTTTGATATTCCAGCCCGCTTCCCGGAAGGTCGCCGTCGAAAGCCCCTCGCCCGCCAAAAGTTGGTTGGCAGCATCGGACGTGATGCGGAAAATCGGCAGGGAAAGCGCATCTTCATCATCGGGCACGGGGACCAGCAAAGACTCCTGTCCAACCAGATCGCCGCTCTCAGGCGAAGCAACCACCAGCAATCCTACGGCTCCGCGTTTAGCGACACGCGCGGCAAAACCCGGCGAGATGCTGCGCTCGGCAACAATCGGGATCATGCCTGTCAGGTCATAGTCGCCAAGCACTTCGGCTTCATTGATGAATGTGTGGCGAATGAAAACAAGCTTGCCGTTCACATCTGCACCTGTGAGGGCTTGGTCTTCATAGATGTTGAAATCATCCGCAAAGGCAAACGACCCCGTATCCGCTGTATTTTGAAAAGATAGTTCTGGCTCGGCGGCGAAACTGGCAAACGAAACTTGATAAGAAAAGTGATAATCGGAAACAAAACCATGCGGCTTCCAACCGCGCGCAACATCCATATCGAAGAAGGTCTCTTCAAGGTAAAGGTCAATCGCGGCGGCAGGATCAGCAGACACTTGCTGAATTTCCTGTAAATCGTCCATGTAAGCGTGGACATTTTCAATCTCAAAACTGTTCGCTACGCGCAGATAGGAGGTTTTTGGTCCCGTAAAGCTGACCACATACACACTGAACGCCACAAAGATCGCCGCAAAAATCACAATTCGCTTGCGCAGCAGCATTGCCATGCTCATTGGATAGCGATCAAAAAGTGAGCGCATCCCTTCGCCGAGGGCGTTCAAGCCAACAATCGCGATAAAGAATGCCAGCGAGGGCGCCAACAAAATATACGGCGCGGAACGGATGAAGCCCGACGCCTGCGCGATCAATCCGCCCCATTCAGGGATTTCTGCCAGATAAAAAACGCGCGAACTCATCACATCGGGAATGTAGAGGCTTGTCCCACCGATGAAGGTGCCAAGGAAACCGAGTTCCGCCAAGAGCAAAAGCACGGCGCTCATTTCGAGGGCGCTCAAGACAAGGATATAGGGCAAGACGTTTGGCAGGATGTGACGCACAGCAATTTGGACGCGCGTCAAGCCCATTGCGCGCGCAGATTCAATAAAGTCGCGTTGACGAATGCGCATGACTTCGGCGCGCACGAGTTGGGCTGTCTCTGTCCAGCCGACGAGCGAGAGCGCGACGAGGAAAACCCACAGTCCATTCTCAATATTGAGGGCGTAAATAATCATCAGACTGCTCAGAAGCGTCGGAATGGAGGAAAGGAGATCGGAAATCCATTTGATCGCGCGGTCGAGTAGCCGACCCTCTGTCCAACCTGCCAAAAATCCGAGCAGAGTACCCAAGCCGATGCGCAGGAGCGTAACGTAGACGCCGGCGACAACGGTCATCCGTGCGCCGTAGAGAATCAGGCTGAAGAGGTCGTTCCCCCATTGATCCGTCCCAAAGGGATATTTCCACGAGGGCGGAAAAGGCGGCGAGACCATTTCTTTGCGTTGAACGTCGTAATACGGGCGCGCCGATTGCGCAACGAGATAGGGATCGTATTTGCCAAAGTTGGGACCAAAAAGCACCATCACGGCGAGCAGGAGCAGTACGAAAAGCCCGAAAAGCAGCGAGGGATTGGAAAAGGTGTGCCGCAAAACAAGCCTGCGATGGCGGCGATTTTCTTCTTTTTGCGAAAACTCGAAGGCTTGAGTTTCTTTTGCCATTATGCCCTCCCCAAACGCGGATCAATGCGATGATTGAGCCAGTCGAGCAGGGCGTTGAGTATCTGAATGCTCGCACCGAGCGACAACACCACGCCGAGAAAGAGATAGGCTTGACGACGTTGCAGGGCATCGAGGGCGTAGAGACCGACACCGGGCCAGGCAAAAATGAACTCAACAATCGGCAGGACGCCCAACGTAAAACGGAAGGAGACGCCGAGCGCTGTCAGCAGCGGGATACCTAAATTTCGCAAAACATGCGCGAAGAAAACCATGCGCTCGTGCAAGCCTTTGGAACGCGCTGTGCGAATATAGTCGGCACTCATAATTTCGCCCATTGAGACATAGGTCGCGCGCGTAATGTACGCGAGCG
The DNA here is from genome assembly GCA_024763295.1 of Anaerolineales bacterium. Classification (GTDB taxonomy): domain Bacteria; phylum Chloroflexota; class Anaerolineae; order Anaerolineales; family Villigracilaceae; genus Desulfolinea. The sequence continues at coordinate 1,589 of JANTFU010000043.1, read as the reverse complement.
GACGCGCCATCAACACCAGCACGGGCATGGCAAGATGCGCAAAATTCCAACCATAGCCGCCCATACTAACCAAACGCTTACCGAACGTAGCCGTGTATTTAATGCCTAAATTTTGCAAAAGAACTGCCAGCAAAAAGGTCGGCGCAGAAATGCCGAGAATTGCTAAAAGGAGCGTCAAATCTGCCTGCCCGCGATGCTGTGAAAGGGCGGCAAAAACGCCCATGACAACGCCCAAGATGCTCGCAAAACTCAACGCCATACCGATCAACCCGAGGCTGTTGAGCGAGGCGCTTTGCACAATCCCCGCCACTTCGCGCTCGCGTCCAACCATCGTGACGGTGCCAAGATCGCCGTGCGTTAGCATTTGCAAATAGATGATGAATTGTCCCCAAGCCTGTTGCACGATGGGCAAAAAATGAAAATCCTGCGTGCGGGCTGCCCAAACGTCCATCATCAGCATCCCCAAGAAGGAGAGAAAAATCACAATCAACGAGATGACGACAATCTTAAAAAGCAGTTCGCCGCTGGATTTAAGAACTTTCATAAGGCTCTTTCCGTCATTGCGAGGCAGCACTATCGCCGAAGCAATCCCCTCGCCGTGAGGGAGACTGCCGCGTCGCAAAAGCGTGCTCCTCGCAGTGACGTGTTATTTGACTTGCCCCATCTCGCTGCTATCGTAGCCGGGCATTTTATTGACTTCCGCCTGAAATGCTGCTTCTGCTAAGACATCAAAGAGCGGCGCAAGCAGCGGATCGTTGAAATAAATTTCAGGCACAATCAACTCATAACGCTCGTCAAAGAGCGGCACAAAATCCAACTCTAGCGCCTTTGCCGCCGCCGCAATGCCAAGACCGCAATCCGCGCGTCCGGAAGCAACTGCAGCCGCCACGCCAAGATGCGTGTACTCTTCGTTTCTGTATCCCTGCACGTCATCAGCAGCGATGTTCAATTTACCCAATTCATAATCCAACAGGACGCGCGTCCCCGCGCCGCGTTGCCGGTTTACAAAAGCGATGTCGGGACGAATGAGATCATCCAGACCTTTGACTTGCTTCGGATTCGCTCGTGGGACAATTAAGCCTTGCTCCCGCTTAACCAACATCACCTGCCGGACAGGAATACCGTTTAAATACCGCCCGATGTAGCTATCGTTATAGATGCCTGTTTCGGGGTCAAGCAAATGCGATCCCGCCAAATGCGCTTCGCCACGTTTGAGCGCCACCAATCCGCCCAACGAGCCGACATTCGACGAAACCAAACGCCTGCCGCGCTGCGCCAGATATTGCGCCATTAAATCGAGAGTCATATCGTGCGAGCCGATGCAGAAAATCGTCTTTTCGAGTTCGTCGCGGCGGCGGTAGAGATGGATGTCGATGCTTTCGCCTGCTTCCATGCCCTGCACGCCGCTGGGCATCAGCGCCAATCCATCCGCGCGCACGAGGGAAGAGATTACGCCCGCGCCACGATTTAACGGCGCCGCCAGCATCTTCTCCCCCACGCGTCCAACCGCCATGCGGATGTAGTCGTCGTCTCCAGCGGGAGATGTCGTTTTTCGGGTTAATGTCGCTTTAACGGTATCAAGTTCAATT
>JANTFU010000042.1 GCA_024763295.1 Anaerolineales bacterium | reverse complement strand
AGGACATCGTGTTTTGGCGGATGCGTTTTTGAAGGTGATTGCGTAAAAAGCAGCGCCCCGATTTTTTTTCAAGAAATCGGGACGCTTTACAGTAGATCTCTTACACAAGTGCTCTAGCCGCCGTCCCCGGCGGCGATATTTGTGAGAAGCCCGCGCCGAGGACGGCGCTGGGAGCAGGAGAAGAACAGACTTTTGCAAGCAGTCTACTGTAAAAACCTGACAGGTCTTAAAGACTTGTCAGGTTTGCATTAGGGATATAAAACCAAAAGCTCACTATGCAAAAAGACCGTCCCCTCAAACTTCTCATCGGCTTGCCGTAAAATCAGGCGGGCGGGCGTGGCTTCGTCCACATCATAGGGGATGCTAGTCTCAAAGGGCGCGCGGATGCCCGCTTCCACATTGAGTATGCGCGCACCTAATATTTTCCCTGCTTCGCTAATTAATTCGAGCCGAATCGGTCTGTCGTTGAAGGGCTGGTATTCGCCGCTTAGGTAGAGTGTTCCGCCGTAGACTTCTGAGCCGTCGCTTGGGCTGTAGAAACTGGCGCGGGCATATTCTGTGTTGGTAAAGTTGATTTCTTCCGCGCCGATGGACATCAGTAAAAGATGCACGCTGTTAATCGCAATGGGACGCCCAAAGGCGTCGAAAGTGCTGACTTGTAGCCGTCCCAACTCGGCGGCAGCGCGGGTTTCAAAGGGGATTTTGATGTTGGTGTAAACGCCGTCGGTTAAATAGATTTGATGCCGCCGGACTTCACGATAGAGTAGACGCCCGTCTTCGCCGAGCAGTTCTAGCATAAATTGATTATTTGCTCCGGGCTGGATGTATGCCCGAAAACCGATTGGCGAAACAACTTTGGACATTGCCCCGGGCGCAAGGATGCGGATATTGCCCGGCTTCGCTACCGGACCTGCGGTTGGGGTGCGCGTGGATGTTGGGAGCGCGGTAAAAGTCGGGGTGGGCGTGGCGGTATCCGTTGGGGCGGGGGATGCCGTTTGGCTGGGCATAACAGGTGTGGAACTTGGGAGCGATGCGGCTGTCAAGGCTACAGCCGTCGGCAAATAATCGGCGGGCATCGCAGTTGGGGGCTGTTCACCCATCCTGCCACAGGCGGACAGCAGCATTATTTCCAGAATCAAAAAAAGAATTCGCTTCATTAAATTAAAAACGTATTGCGTAGTGATTACGCACTACGCAATACGCAACAGACCTAAAGACCATAAATCTCGCTGTATTTGGTTTCGAGATAACGTAGATAGGGTTCGGGCGTGATCTTGGAGCCGGTCGCCATTTGGACGAGTTCCTGCGGTTCGTATTTGCGCCCGTAGACGTGGACATTTTCGCGCAGCCAGCCAAGTAGTGCGTCGAATTTGCCCGCGCGGATTTGGGCGTTGAGATCGGGAATGGCTTCGTTGATTTTCTCCCAAAGCTGAACGGAAATCAGGTTGCCGAGGGCATAGGTGGAGAAGTAGCCCAGCCCGCCAAATGACCAGTGGATGTCTTGCAGGACGCCCTGGGCATCGTTGGGCGGTGTTACGCCGAGATATTCTTCCATTTTGCTGTTCCAGAGCGCAGGCAAGTCTTTGACGGCGACGCTGCCTTCGATCATGGCGATTTCAAGTTCGAGACGCAGCATGATGTGCATATTGTAGGTGGCTTCGTCGGCTTCGACGCGGATGAGTGAAGGCTCAACTTTATTGATGCCTTTGTAGAACGCGCCGAGTGTCACGTTGCCCAATTGGGTGGGGAAGAGTTCCTGCAAACGCGGATAGAAATGTTCCCAGAAGGGCAGCGAGCGCCCAACCAGATTTTCCCACATGCGCGATTGGGATTCGTGTACACCAAGTGATGCGCCGCCATTCAGCGGAGTGCGCTCGTAGGCTTGGTTTACGCCGAGTTCGTAGAGACCATGTCCGGCTTCGTGCATGGTGCTGAAGAGCGCAGACGAAACGTAATCTTCCATGAAGCGCGTCGTGATGCGTACATCGTTGACGCTGAAGGAGGTGGTAAAGGGATGTACCGATTTATCTTGCCGTCCGCGCTTCCAGTCGTAGCCAAATTTGGTAGCGACTTCTACGCCAAAATCCCATTGTTTGTCTTCGGGGTACGTTAGGTGCATAAAGCTATCATCGACCTGTTTGGCGTCTGCGATGGCTTTGAGTAATTCCACTTGTTTTTCGCGTAGACGCGCAAAAATCTTCTGGACATCGGCGGTTTTCATGCCCGGTTCAAACTGATCGAGCAACGTGTCGTAGGGATGATCTTTGGGCGGAAAGAAGGAAACAAATTCCTTGCGCATTTCAACGATCTCTGCCAAGTCTTTCTCGAAAATCGAAAAGTCGGAGGCTTCACGCGCTTTTGCCCAGCTTTCATGTCCGTTGGCAGTCAGTTTCGCAAAACGTGCCACATAATCTGCGGGGACTTTGGTGGCTTGGTTATAATCTTTTTCTAAAACTTTAATAAAGCGCGCATCGTCCGAATCAGGGTCGGCATCTGCTAATTCTTTTTTTACGTCTTCGATCAATTCGCCAATTTCAGGCGCCGTAAATTTTTGGTGAGTCAGGCTGCTCAGGGTTGCGACCTGATGTCCGCGTGCTTCTGCACCACCGGGCGGCATTTGGGTTTGTTGATCCCATTCCGCCAGAGCTTGCAGGGCGTTCAGGTCTGCTACTTCGCCGACCAAAACTTTTAGTTTTTCAAACTTTTCACTCATTGAGTCTCCTTGTAAAATTTTCAAATGCGCGGGAATATTAAGAATAGTGCGCTTATTCTACTGCAAAACAAATGAATTTTTGTCCTTCTCTGTTACGCCAAGCCTGCCAAAGCTCAACTTATACAGCCAGTAATCCAGCAAATTTCCCGATAAATTTCCCATGCGAATCATGCGCAGCACAATATGGATCGCATCTGCCATTTCTTGCCCGTATTCATCCACGAGGCGTTGCACGGCAGCATTATCGGGATGCGTGTTGCTTTCCGCCCAGTGCTGGGCATAGACCAGCGCCGGGATTTCCGCATCCGGAGCGTTTGCGGGAATTTCACCCGCTAAAAGCGTTTTCAGTTCTTCGTTCGAGATTCCGCTTTTCAAGGCTTCTTTCGCATGAAAAGATTCGCAATACCGACAGCCATTCACCTGCGTAACCACCATCATAAGACGCTCGCGGAAGTCAAAGGAAACCAACTCGCGCATTGTCTTGCGGATAAATGCTCGTTGACTGAAAATATAGCGGAAATCCGCGCGGATTTCGCCAAGATTATTGTAAATGCGTCTTGAAAAAACAGGACGCTTCGCTCGTGGTTTCGGTTTGGTCATCGTTAAATAAATAGGTCGGCGGTGATTAGCGCCGACCCGTTTCCTCTTTGTTCCAAAATTACTTCTGTTTTTTCAAATATTTGTCGATTGCCAGAGCAGAGCGCTTACCGGCTGCCATCGCAGTGACCACCAGATCGGGTCCGGTAACACCATCACCGCCGGCAAAAATGTTTTCGCGCGTTGTCTGACCGGTTTCCGCATCCACGACTTTAATCAGACCCCATTTGTGGGTTTCCAGATCAGGTGTGGTTTTGCCGATGATCTCATCGGGCCAGTAACCCAGCGCTTTGACCGCGGTCGTTGCGGGCACGCTAAAGTTTGAGCCTTCAATCGGGATCGGGCGACGGCGTCCACTGGCGTCCGGTTCGCCCAGTTCCATTTCAATACATTCTACGGCAGCTAATTTGCCATCTTCTCCGGCAATAAATTGCACCGGCTGGGTCAGGAATTTGTATTTAGCACCTTCTTGTTTTGCCAGTTTGCGGTCTTTGGCACTACCGGGCATCTCGGCTTCGGTGCGGCGATAAAGGCAGGTCACGTTTTCGACACCCATTCGCAGGGAGGTGCGCAAGCAGTCTGATGCAGTATCACCACCACCGATTACGACCACGTCATTGCCTAAATCGGGGAGGCGCTCCGCGTTTTCGGGCAGAATATCATCGCCCACATTGCCGCGAATTAGGTAGTCGGTCGCTTCGTAAACGCCGGGCAGATCTTCGCCGGGCACTTCCATGGGGGCATCGATCAGCGAGCCAACCCCAAGGAACATCGCGTCAAATCCCTGTGCGAGAATTTCGTCTACGGTCGTATCCTTACCAACGTATGTTTTCCCGACAAATTCCACCCCTAAGTTCACCATATCATTCCAGCGTTCAAAGAAAACGTCTTTGGAAAGTTTGAAATTCGGAATACCGTAAACCAACAAGCCGCCGGGTGCCGGATGGGCATCGTAGATGGTGACATCGTGCCCTTGCTTGAGCAGATAGTCAGCACATGCCAAGCCGGCGGGTCCTGCACCGACCACAGCAACTTTTTTGCCGGTCTTGGGTGCTTTTTCTGCAACATAAGGATCAAGTTCTCGTTCCTGTGCGAGGGCAAAAACTTCTAATTGACCGCATAAAACTGGTTCACCGCTTTTGTGCAAAACACACGAGCCTTCGCAGACCTGTTCATGAGGGCAGACGCGCCCACAAACTTCGGGCAAGGCACTGGTGTTGTGATAAATTCTGGCAGCTTCTACGAATTTCCCTTGTTCGATTAGCCACATGGCGGAGGGAATATCGTTATGTGTCGGACATCCTAACATGCAGGGCGCAGGGTCAGGGCAGTGAATACAGCGTGAGGCTTGATATTGGGCTTCTTCGGGGGTAAAGGGAATGACAACTTCATCAAAATCAGAAACCCGCTCTTCAGCGGGACGTAGGTCAAGTTCAAAGAATGGCTTATTGACTCGCTTCTTGCGATCAATAGCCAATAACTCGCTAGGAACAGCTTGCATACTTACCTCCAATAAGACTAAGAGTCGTAAAAATGGCAGGATGATAATACCTAAACTTGACGAGTGGACACAGGTTTTTATGTCACGAAATGCGGCGACGATGGTCACATTCAAAAAAAAATGTTTTTTTGCAGCGAATATTTTTTGTGGTTTCATCCTTTTGAACACAAAAAGCACGAAAAAAACAAGACCTCTTGCAAAAAACTGGATGTATGCGCTGTTCTCGGCGTAGGCTTCTCTGAAGCATTGCCGAGGGCTTTTTTGCTGACGACAAAATTCGATAGTAAGGATCAACCTATCAACTTGCAACTTCTCGGTACCAACAACGTAGAAAGCATGTATATTTTTTGTAACTACCTACCCACACAATTCATGTCACCGCGAGCATCTTTTTGCGAAGCGGTCTCCCGCACAGTTAGGGGATTGCTTCACCCCGAAAAGCATCGGGGTTCGCAATGACGTAGGTAGTTACCATTTTTTTGCGTATCTTCAGTTAATAGAGTTCATATAATTTTCTGTAGATATTCGGCGTATAATACGCGCGATTTACGCTATACGACCTGTTTATTAATGGATTGACTAAAAAATTCTCACAACCAAAGGATGATTAACGTCATTTGCGGAGGTTCTTTCTTATGAAAAAAATCAGAACTTGGATAATTGTGATCGTTCTACTTGCCGTTGTGGCAGGAGGCGTCTACTTTTTGCGGATGCGTGCGCAGAATACGGTTATGGATGAATACCAGACCGCTTCTGTGGAGCGTGGCAATTTGGTCGCTACCGTGGGCGCTACGGGCACGGTGCGCACCAATCAAAGCGCAACCTTGACTTGGCAAACCAGCGGCACCGTTGAAGATGTTTTTGTCGAAGTTGGCAGCCGTGTCAGCGAAGGGGCTGTGTTGGCGGCGCTTGAAAAGACATCCCTTTCGCAAGCCGTTATTTTGGCGCAGGCAGATTTGGTGAGTGCCGAAAAAGCGCTTGAAGACTTGGTTCAGTCTAACACTGCCACTGCGCAGGCAGCAATCGCACTCCGTGATGCCGAAGAGCGCTTGCAAAAAGCGCAAGATTACCGCGATACGCTTGACGAACCTTATGAGTACGACGAAATCGTGTATAAAAACGGTGTGCCTGAAGTCAAAACGCGCAAAGTCGATCAAGCAGATGATGAAACCATAGCGCAAGCCGATGAAGATTTGGCATTAGCGCAATCTCAATATGATGATGCTTTGCGTGCTTGGGAGCGTGTTAAGGATGGACCCAACCCTGCCGACATCGAAGCGGCTCAAGCCCGCGTGGACGCTGCGCGTGCCACCTTGGACATGGCACAGGTGACCGCTCCCTTTGAGGGCACGGTCACGTTAGTGGAAAATTTGCCCGGCGATCAGGTGAACGTTGGCAGCCCTGCTTTCCGGATTGATGATATGAGCCGCTTGCTCGTAGACGTTGAACTCTCCGAGATCGATATCAATAGCGTCTCGCTGGGACAGACCGTACAAATCTCATTTGACGCCATTTTAGACAAGGAATATCACGGCAAAGTCATCGAAGTTGGACAAGTTGGCACTGACATGCAAGGCGCGGTCAATTTCACAGTAACTATCGAACTTGTCGACGCGGACGAACTCGTTCGTCCCGGCATGACCGCCGCGGTTAACATCGTGGTCAAGGAGATTGAAAACCAGATATTGATTCCCAATCGTGCTGTCCGGCTCGTGGATGGGAAGCGTGTGGTTTATCTGCTGAAAGACGGGGCGTTGGAGCAGGTTGAAGTCCGTTTGGGGGCAACCGCAGAAACGATGAGTGTGCTTGTTTCTGACAATATCCCCGAAGGCTCTCAAATCGTTTTGAATCCGCCGAGCAATTTTGATATGGGCGGACCTCCTCCGGGAATGAGGAGATAAGCTGATGAGTGATCCCGTTATTATTGCGCGTGATTTGCGCAAAGTTTACAAAATGGGCGAGATGGAAGTCCATGCCTTGCGCGGCGCTTCGCTGGAAGTGCAGCGTGGTGAAGTGGTTGCCATTATGGGACCCTCCGGCTCGGGTAAATCGACCCTAATGAATACCCTCGGCTGTCTCGATCAGCCCACCAGCGGCGAGTATATTCTTGATGGCGAATTGGTTGCTGACCTAACAGATGACCAACTTGCCGATATTCGGAACCGTAAAGTTGGCTTCATCTTCCAGAGCTTCAATCTTCTGCCGCGTTCAACCGCTATGTCGAATGTTGAGTTGCCGCTGCGTTATGCCGGCATTAAGAGTGGCAGAAAAGAAAAAGCGAAGAAAGCCCTCGAAGCCGTTGGTTTGGGTGACCGCATTTACCATAAGCCTACCGAGCTTTCCGGCGGACAGCAGCAGCGTGTTGCCATCGCGCGGGCGCTGGTTAACGATCCGTCCATCATTATGGCAGACGAACCAACCGGTAATCTCGACTCAAAAGTCGGACAAGAGATTATGGATTTGTTACTTAACTTGAATAAAGAAAGCGGCACAACGCTTATCATCATTACGCACGATCCCAAGGTAGCGGCACAAGCCCAGCGCACCATCCATCTCTACGATGGCAAAGTCCGCGAGGAGGCAGCCGAATGAATGCTTGGCAATCCATTGTAGAAGCGCTTGAAAGTCTCAATGCGAATAAAATGCGTTCGGGACTCACTATTCTCGGTATTGTGATCGGTGTTGCCGCTGTAATCGCAATGCTTGCGATTGGCGCGGGGGCGCAAAGCTCCATCACCGGCTCGATTGGCAGCATTGGCACGAACTTGCTTTTCGTTTTTCGTGGTGGCGAAGATGATTCAGTGCGCAACCCCGAACCTTTAACAGTTGGCGATGCTGAAGCAATTAGCGATGTTTTCGCCGCGCCCTCGGTCGAAAATGTCGCGCCGGTCTTGCGTGGTAGCGCTGAAATTTCCTATGGCGGTGAAGCGACCACGCTCGAAATCAGTGGCGTAACCCCCGAATATTTCTCCGTCCGAAACTACGCCATTACCGAAGGCGAATTTATCACGGAAGAGCATATGTTAGGGCGTGCTTCAGTTATCCTTTTGGGACCCGAAACCGCCGAAAATCTCTTTGGGCGCAGTCAGGGCGTTACAGGTGAAACCGTGCGCGTTGAGGGGCAGCCCTTCCGCGTGATTGGCGTACTCGAGTCGCGTGGCGGTGGCATGATGGGCAGTCAAGATAATACTGCGCTGATTCCTTTTAGCACCGCGCAAGCTCGTCTCATGCGCCGCAACCCCGCCGACCGTGTCGATATCATCATGGTGCAAGCCGTAGATGCCGATTTGGTTGAACAGGCTGCTGAAGAAATTTCGCTCATTCTGCGCCAACGCCATCGCACAGAGGTCGGCGCGGATGATTTCACGGTTTTCACGCAGCAGGATATGGTCGATACCGCATCGTCCATTACGGGGATTCTGACCATCTTTCTGGGTGGTATCGCTGCAATCTCGCTGCTTGTCGGTGGGATCGGAATTATGAATATCATGCTCGTCTCGGTAACAGAACGGACGCGTGAAATTGGCTTGCGGAAAGCGCTCGGCGCGCGCCGCAGAGATATTTTGATTCAGTTCCTAACAGAATCCAGCTTGTTGAGTTTGGTCGGCGGCTTGATTGGCATTGCGCTTGGCTGGGCAATTGCGATGGTCGTTGGGCAGATTGCCGCCAACTCCGGGACACCTTTCGACCCGATTGTCGGCATGGACGCAGTTTTACTGGCAACACTCTTCTCGGCTGCTGTTGGTCTTTTCTTTGGCATTTATCCCGCCAATCGTGCTGCCAGCCTTGAGCCGGTGGAAGCGTTGCGTTACGAGTAGGTTGTAGACAGTAATCAGTATTCAGGACGATACACTGATTACTGTGTATCGTCCTGAATATAATTGACAGAGACCTGACAGGTTTTAGAAACCGTCAGGTCTTTTTTATGGGATGGTCAGCGTGCCCCCTCGGAATGAGAATAAATAATACAAAGTTGTCCCAGTTCCTGAGCGGCAGGCGACATTCGTTGAGCCTGAAGCCGAAGGACGGTGTTCTCTGCAAATCGCCCTGCGACCACGCACTTCTCTAGCGTTCAGTGCTTCGCTCAAGGGTTGCAATTTTGCACTTTATTTTGTAACTACCTACCCTCGTGATATACGTCACCGCGAGCGGCTGGCTGGGTAAAGCTCAGCTTTGCGAAGCGGTCTCCTTCACTGGCAAGGGGATTGCTTCACTCCGAAAAGCATCGGGGTTCGCAATGACGTAGGTAGTTACCTTTATTTAATCTTGTTTCCTAGCTGCTATTGTCTTCGGCAGCGATTTGGGCGATGAACTGTGCGCGGAGACAGGTTTAAACGGGGCTGTTTTTTTCTTTTGGCATTCTGTTTGGGGTAGCTGTCCTGTAAAAAGGTGCGCGAAGCGGTTCCTTATCCTGTTAAATAAAAAAGAGCCGCTCATTGAGCAGCTCTTTAAGACTTTCTTTTTCTCTGGCTTAGTCGCCGTAGCCGGGACCGCTTTCGAAGTATTCAGCGTTGGCATCGATGTCAGGCATGAGATCGAATTCTTCGCCAGCTTCGAGCTGTTTGGTGCAGTCGAGTACGACGGGATCGCCGTGGTGGTTGGTGTTTTCGTAGTGACCGGTAAGACCGATGCGGGAAACGTATTCGCCGCCTTCGGCAACGTAGGGATCAGGTACTTCATCTTCGGGGAAGATTGCTGCGTAGGGGCATTCGGGGACGCAGGCGCCGCAGTCGATGCAGGTGTCCGGGTCGATGTAGAAAAGCGGGTACTCTTCCTGAGGTTCACCGGGGACGATACATTCTACGGGGCAGACTTCCACACAGCCGCTATCGCGAAGGCATAAACTGGTAATAACGTGGGTCATAATTTACTCCTCTTTTTGAGATGAATTTGTAAACGAACGCTCTTATTCTACACCATTTTTCGAGCTTTTTTGGGGTGAGTTTTTTCTCTTGAAGAGGGGAGTATCTTCATGTGTGCTTCGGAAAATGTATGAAGAATGTTATAATTTTTATGAAATTGTTGACAAAATTTATCTTTATTAGTATTATTTGAGCGTATCAAGTTGACATAAGAAATTATTAGCTCACAGTAAAAGGAGAAAAAATGTTTTACCATTTGTTTGACAAACTCGATAAAGCCGTTGAATTTGATCGCGCTCAGGCGCATTGTGATGTTCCCTGTGGTATTTATGATCCGATGCCCGCTCAGATTGCGGCGTTGACCGTTGTCCGTATGCAGGATTTGATGGCGACTGAACACCACGAAGGTTTGACGCACGAAAATAGCATGGCGCGTTACGTCATGGTGAAAGAAGAACACGCTGAAAAGGCAAAACATGAAATCCGCGTGATCTGGGGTGACTATTTCAAGAAAGATAAGCACCCGAATGTTGACGAACTCGTCCACAAGATTATGCAGCTTGGTTCTGCTGCTCGCCAGAGTGCTGACCGTGAAACCGGTGTGGCTTTTGTGGAAGCGATTAACGAATTTGCTGAAATTTTCTGGGAAACCAAAGGTGTGAAGACCAAGCGCGCGAATGCGCCGTACGGTCCCGCTTTGGAAATGGTTTATCCCGATCTCTAAACCGTAGACGAACAAGGAAGGGGTGTTTCCTCCTCTCTCATCCCTTTCTTCTCGGTAATGTTAAAAATGACCGGTGCTTTTGTGCCGGTCATTTTTTATTGGACTTCTTGCATAAGTGCGCTAGCCGCCGTCCCCGCGGCAATATTTGTGAGAAACCCGCGTCGAGGAGGATGCTGGGAGCAGGAGAAAAACAGACTTTTGCAAGAAGTCTATTGTTTTTTTGCGTAACTGAAGTGCTGCGTATCAAGTGCAGATGCACCGCTCTTTAGTCATCAAGATTTTCCAAATATAGCCGTATATCGTCGGGCAGGTCGCGCCCAAGCAGGTCGTCGAGGACGAACTGCCGATAGTGTTGGGCAGATTCAAAATAAGCGGTAACAAATTCAGGGTCAAAGAGCGTGCCGTTGCGTTCTCCAATCCACTCTAAATAGTTGGAGTATTCCCAATCCGCAGGGTCGGCGACTAAACCATCCTTGACGGGGTTTCCGTGAATATAGCGGCAAAGATGCAGGAGGTGGGATTCGCTTTGGATGTGTATGACTTTGTATTTATCTTCAAAAAGTGTACCTGAATGGCGATACATGCGATTGTAGGCTTTCGAGTAGCTGTTGAAAACGTACTGCGGCAGAAAACGGGCGGGATGCACGCCATTTTGCCGCACCAAAAAATGATAGTGGTTGGGCATGAGCACATAAGCAATGATGCTCAGTTGAAACTTAAGCGTATAGAGCTTCATTTTTTGCAAAACGTAAATATAATTTTTCGGCTCACGAAAAATGGATGCCCGATGTGCGCCACGATTATAAAAATGATAGTATTCGCCCGCTTCATAGTTTGGTCGCTGCTGTGGCATTTTGCCTCCTTTTTTGCAAGAGTGCGTTGCACCTGCTTTTGGGTGCATCGCACTTTGGGTACAGCGAAGTGCAGTGCATCAAGTGCAGATGCACCGCACTTTTTACCACCGAGTGCGTTGCACGTTCTTTCCGTGCATCGCACTTCGTTTGCTTACCCAACTCCGACGTGCAACGCATCAAGTGCAGATGCGATGCACATCTAGCCTTCAACGATCTTGATCTCTTCTTCCGTCAACCCATACAGCCGATAAACGAGTCGATCTATCGCCGCGTCGGTTATTTCGATTTGGCGTTGAAGCATTTCTCTTTCGCGCGGCGAAAGGGACGAGTGCGTTGCACCTGCGTTTGGGTGCATCGCACTTGGGGATGCGGAGGTCTGCCCATTCAACTGCCCATGCAGCGACAGCATCCGCTCGACGAGCGTGACCATTTCCTCGTGCAGGCTCACTTCGGCGGGGTCGGCGAAGTTGATCGT
>JANTFU010000041.1 GCA_024763295.1 Anaerolineales bacterium | reverse complement strand
CGCCGCGTTGAATTTTACGGTGATGGTTGTCTTGGCTTTCTTTCTACGATTTGGCGATTATGGGGTATCCCCCTTCCTAGCCTTCCCCCGAAGGGGGAAGGGACAGGGCTCGCAGACGAGACACATTCTCCCCCCCTCGGGGGGATGCGAAGCAGTTTCTTCACCAGATGTCCGAAGGACAGAGGGGGGCGAACGTAAAACATCCAAGAATAAAAATTTCTATCCCTTCCTCGCCGCCTCTGCCCTCGCCAACCTCGCCGCCTTACTGACAATGGCGCTCTCGCCTGCCAACGCCATGCGCACGGACGGCACCCCGCTGCCGTTCACAGACTTCATTTTGCGCTTAATCACTTATCCGCTTCAGTTTGCGTTAAATAATTTCAAAACCCTGCCCTTGCCAACCCTTGCTGCCTTTGCACTCGGCTTTCTTATCTTCGGCATCGCCCTCGAAAAACGCCCCGAATCCAAATCCCTAATTACCTACTTACTCATTACCCCTCTCCTAACCCACCTTTTCATCGCTGCTAGTTTTGCACCGAACGCCTACGTTTTTTCTTTTCCTGATGACCGTGTGCAATTCCCCGCCCAATTTCTCTTAACGGCAGCACTCTTCGCTGAAGGCGCGTTTGCGGGGATGCTCTTCACGTCGCCAAAACTCAAGCCCCTCGCCGCCGTGCTGCTCCTCGTCGCGGCACTTTATCCACTGCGCGGGGCGTGGAACACAGTTGACACCACCGAAATTTATCGTAACCACGCCCAAGCCTGGGACACGCGCGACGCGTACATCCACAGCCAAATCGAAGCGGGCGAAAAAGATATCACCGTCCTGACAATCAACGGCGTGGCGGGCATCAAAGAACTCGACATCTCCGCGCGTCATTGGGTTAACAAGGGCGCGGCAGAATACTACGGCGTCGATAGCATCAGCGTCGACCCCACCAGAGATTATTATGACGACTAAACAACCGCTCGTTTCCATCATCACCCCTTCCTACAATCAGGCGCGTTTTCTGCCCGCCACCATCGAATCCGTGCTTGGGCAGGATTACCCGCATATCGAGTACATCATCGTCGATGGCGGCTCGGACGACGGCAGCGTTGAGATTATCGAGCGGTATGCCGAGCATATCGCGTGGTGGATTTCCGAAAAAGATAATGGGCAAACGTCCGCCATTAACAAGGGATTTTCGCACGCGAACGGCGAGATTTTAGCGTGGCTCAATTCGGACGACACTTACGAGCCGGGGGCGATCCGCGAAGCTGTGGATTTCCTTGTGGATAACCCGGACGTCGGTTTGGTCTATGGCGATTGCAACTTCATCGACGAAAACGGACGTGCGTTCGGCTTGTTCGGCGCTGCCCAAACGGATTACCAGAAACTCAAACAGGGCTACGTCCACATTCCCCAACAAGCAGCTTTCTGGCGGGCAGATTTGTGGCGTCAAGTTGCCCCGCTGGACGAATCTTTCTTCTTTGCGATGGACTACGACCTTTGGGTACGTCTCGCTGAAATTAGCGAGTTGCGCTACCTGCCGGGACGGATTTGGGCAAATTTCCGTTTACATGGCGATGCGAAATCCATTGCCGCCGATGACCGTTGCTGGCCCGAGATGCTGCGCGTGCATTATCGCAACGGCGGCTCTTTTTTCTCGCTCATCAACGCTAAATATTGGGTGCGCAAACTCATTGCCCCCTGGTGGAACTGGCGACGACGACGAAAGATTGAGAAATCGCTGAAGGAAATCGCATAAGTACATCGTTAAACAAGTTTTTATCATTTTAAATGTTCACGTCACTGCGAGCGTCTTTTTGTGAAGCAGTCTCCCACACAGTCGTGGAGATTGCTTCGGCGGTAAAGCTGCCTCGCAAAGACGTGACGAAAACTATAAAAAACTTGATTTACACTGCAACAAGTCTGCCTGACCAAATAACGCTTAAAACTTTCTCGCAAAAGGTACTCAACATGTATATTCTTCTAATTCTCTCTCTACTTACCGCAATCCTCGATTGGTATGTCGTTTACAAAGGTTGGACAACGCTCGAATACTTGCTCAAACCTGCGGTTATGATTCTATTGCTGGCTTGGTTCATTGGCGCAACAAGCGGCTTGAACGGCGCGATGGCGATTTGGTTTGCGCTCGGTCTGCTCTTCTCACTGGCTGGCGATATTTTCCTGATGCTGCCCAAGGAACAATTCATTGCGGGCTTGGTCGCTTTTTTGACCGCGCACGTCTTTTACATTATCGGCTTCAATCCCGATTTTCCCCCCTTCACGCCGTTGGGCTTGTTTTTGGTTATCTTTGTCGCCGCAATTGGCAAAGAGATTTACGCCAAAATTGCAGTCGGCTTGGCAAAACAAGACAAGGCTGCGCTGCAAAAACCTGTGCTCGCCTATGTGGTCGTCATCGCTGTGATGCTTATTTCGGCGCTCTTTACGCTTTTCCGTGCAGATTGGGCAATTCTCCCCGCGTTGACGGTTAGCCTCGGGGCGGCGCTCTTCATGCTATCAGACGCAATTCTTGCGCTAAATCGCTTCGTCGCGCCAATTCCGTTTGGGCGCACGAAAAATCTAGCGTCCTACCATCTGGGGCAGATTATGCTCATTCTTGGCGTTTGGCTACACCTGTCGTAGAGAACAAAGACTGAGCATGAAAAAAATATCTCTTATACTTGCTTTTTTGCTGGCTTTCAGCACTTTTATGCTTACTGCCTGCATGGATAATGAATATGACGATCATAAAGAGTACGCAAACGCAGAAGACGCTTCCGCGCCTGCAGAAAATCTCTCTCCAAGGGTACAGGGAGATTTTGCAAAGGGATTAAGCGCTTTTGTCAGCGAAACCATGGAAAAAGATAATCTGCCCGGCGCGGCGGTGGCTGTCGTCAACACGGACGAAATACTTTTTGCCGAGGGCTTTGGTTATCGGGATGTGGATGCCAGATTACCGGTGACGCGCGAGACGCTTTTTCATATCGGCTCAACGAATAAGTCGATGACAGCGATGTTGACAGCAATCTTGATTGATGAGGGCTATTTTGCTTGGGATACGCCGGTTAACGAGATTTATGCGGGGTTCAGGCTCAGCGATCCCAGCAGCAGCCAAGCCGTTACCATGCGCGACCTGCTCAGTATGCAGAGCGGCATTCCCGATTCCGCCGAAGATGACTTCTACGGCGAGCGCGCCGAGGACATCTTCGATTTTGTCGCGGGCATTGATTTGCTCGGAGCGCCGGGCGAGGCGTTCAGCTATTCCAATCTATCTGCATCGTTGGCAGGTTATGTGGATGTGATCGCCGCAGGCTACGACGATGGCGATCTTTACGAGGGCTATGCTGACCTGCTGCACGACAAGGTGCTTCAGCCAATCGGCATGGATACGGCGGTGGTGCGTTTTAGCGAGGCAGAGCGCAGCCCGAATTATGGGAAATCCTATTACGGCGACGGCAGCGAAGCCGAGCGCGAGGACTTTGACGGCGATCCGTTAGCGCCTTCGGGCTCGGTCAAAGCCAGCATTTTGGATATGGCGGCGTATATGCAAACGCAGTTGAACGCGGGTGTTGCGCCAAATGGGACGCGCGTGGTTTCGGCGGCGAATTTGCGCGAGACATGGAAGCCGCTGCTCGAAAATTATGGCATGGGCTGGGAAACGAGCAGCTGTAACGGGTACACGATTATCTCGCATGAGGGGGCTTTCGATAATTATTTGAGCGTCATCGGAATGGTGCCGGATTTAGATGTCGCTTTTGTGGTGCTGACCAATTCAGAAGAAAGCGGTGAGGGTTTGATTATTGATTTGCCGCAGTATTTAGTGGATGAGTTGGGGAAATAACAGCCGGAACTGTTTCGCTCTAGCCGCCGTCCCCGGCGGCGATCTTTGCAAAAAGCCCGCGCCGAGGACGGCGCGGGGAACGTAAAGACGGTAAAACGCTCGAGTTTAAGAGAGGGCAGACGCTTCCCCAAAAATTCCACGCTTTTGGCATTTGGGGGAATTGAAAGGGGCTATTTTAAGCAAAAAAGCCGCCGAATATTCTCGGCGGCTTTCGCTTTTAAGGCACTGGCGTATCTGTCGGCGTGACCGGCGTCCACGTTGGGCTAGGCGTGATTGGTGTGGGCGTGAAGGTTGCTGTTGCCGGAACAGGCGTATTCGTGATAGTGGGTGTGCTCGTCGGCAATAATGTCGCGGTTGGCGTGCTGCTCGGCAACGGCGTTGCCGTCGCCGTTGGCGTGAGAGTCGGGGTTGGCGTAGGCGTCGGGACATTCAAAATCAAGCGGATTTCCCGCTCGGCGTAACCATCACCTTTCTTGGCGTACAATGTCAGGCGCAAATTCACCGTTCCATTCTCCACGTCTGCCAAATCCCAGAGATAGAGTTCACCCTTTTTCTTCAGTTCGGCGTTGCTATTCTCCACCAGCGCCGTCCATTTACCGCCATCCCCAAGCTGATAGGCAAGCGTCCACTTGCCGAAATTATCAGTCGCCGTCACAATGCCCTCGATCGAGAGTGTCCGGTCGCTAATAATCTGCCCATCGCTCAAATTTGTAAAACGGACATCCGGATGCGAATCGTTCTCGCGGCACTCACGCTCCGGCGCAAACTGGACATTTTTTGACATATTATGCGCTTCAAGCCAATTCTTGCCATCTTTAGTTTGCAACCACTTGCGCCCCCACTCATCGTCCACGCGCATCACGCCGGCTTCTTCGACAAACTCATCGCAGGCATTCGATGCTTCTAACCCCGTCCAGGTATCCAGACGGACTTTACGCCACAAATCCATTCCAGCAGGCAACGGTAGCTGATCGGCAGCGAAAAACTCCGACTTTTTACCACCCTTGCAGGAATTGGACGGAATCGTGCCCGAAATCGAGCAAATCACTTCGGTGACAATGCCCTCCGGCGGAATAAAATCCGAAGGCGCATCGGAATGGAGGCTGGGTACCGCTATGGACATAAACTCATTCCAGATTGGCGCGGCACCGCTTAATCCCGTCGTGTTATTCATCGGCGTATAATCGGCATTGCCGACCCAAACCCCAACCGCTAACGCGGGCGTGTATCCCATCGTCCAGTTATCGCGGAAGTCATTCGACGTGCCTGTCTTGGCTGCTGCGGGGAAAGGCAAATGCAAATACGAGTTCGGACCAAACATCCATGAACGCGCTTCGTTATCAGAAAGAATCGACGAAATCAAAAAAGCGTGTTCGGGGCGCAGCACTTGCTCCCCTTCGGGCGGCTCATACTCATAAACGACCGCGCCGGTATAGTCAAGAATTTTGGTAATCGCCACCGGCGGAATGCGCACCCCGCCATTCGCCATCACCGCATAAGCGCCGGTCATCTGCAAGACACTGACTTCACCGCCGCCCAAGCTGAGCGAAAGCCCATAGTCGGAGCGCGTAAACGTCGTGATGCCAAGGCGTTCCGCCATGCCGATCATGCCATCTTTTTCTTCGGTTTCGGGATCGTCGTAAATACCGGCAAAATTGAGCGCCTTAACTGCGGGGATATTCAACGAATTTGATAACGCCACTCTCACAGTGACGGGACCATGAAATTTTCGGTCGTAATTAACCGGTTCATAGGGCGGGCGCGTATCGTTCGGGTCGCCGCTCGGCGGGAACTGCGAAGGCACATCCCAAATCAGGGTGGCAGGCGTCCAGCCCTTCTCGAAGGCTGCCAAATATGCCAGCGGCTTAATCGACGAGCCGGGTTGACGGGTCGGGCTGGTTGCCATGTTCACCTGCCCGGAAATGGAGTCATCATAAAAGTCGGGCGATCCGACCATCGCCAAAATTTTGCCGGTCGCCGGTTCCATCGCCACCAATGCGCCATTCTGCACATTCCGATCCGCCAGGGCATCCACCTGTGCCGTCACAATCCGCTGGGCTTCATCCTGCAATTCGGGGACAAGGGTTGTGTAGACGGTAAATCCTGAACGGTAGATGGTCTGCGCATCGTACATCTCTTCAAGTTGGGAGCGGACGAACGTGACCCAATGAGGGTAGCGCATGGACACCGTTGGGGCGGTAAACTCATAATTCTCGATAAACTCGACCGCTTGCGAGGCTTCGAGCGCGCCTACGCAAACCCGTTCCGGGCTGTTCGAAACTTCGATGCAGCCTTTTTCTTCGCTCAGATAATAAGAGAGCAAAACCACATCGCGATGACGGGCAAGCGTGCCTTCGGGATTGGTGAAAATATCATGGATGGCGGGTGATTGCGGAATTCCGGCTAAAAAGCTGGCTTCGGCAAAGGTCAATTGATCGGCAGTCGTGTTGAAATAAGTCTCTGCCGCAGCTTCAATGCCGTAAGCAAGATTGCCGTAATTGACTTCGTTAAGATAAAGCTCAAGGATTTCATCTTTGGTATAGCGGCGCGTAATCTCTGCCGCGAGCATAATCTCGCGCGCCTTGCGTTGATAGCTCTGCTCGTAGCGTTCATCCGGCAAAAGCAACATCCGCGCCAACTGCTGTGTAATCGTCGATGCACCAGAAACAATCTCGCCGCTGGTGTAATTTTGCCAAAGCGCGCGCACGAGCGCAACCGCATCAAAACCGGGATGGTTATAAAACTCTTTGTCTTCGGTAGCGATGGTCGCCGCGACAACCGCGGGGGAAATATGTGCTAAGTCGGTATACGTCCGCCGCCCCGCGTTTGGGTCCAGAATTTCATAAAGCAAACGCCCTTCGCTATCAAGAATGCGCGTGGTTTCAAACTGCGATGCGCGTGCCTGTAATTCATCCACATCCGGTAACGTAGAGGCGATCACATTATATTGATAGAGCGCAAAAGAGCCGCCAATTAACCCAATCAGCACCAGCAAAAAGAGCAATACGATTGCACCACGCAGAAAACAGCCCCAATTCACCTGCCGATTTTGCAAATCATAGACAAAAACATCCCACTGATGACGCAGCTTATTCTGCCAAGTGCTATTTTTACGCATCACAGGGCGCTGCGGCGTGGACGGACGTGGCTGTGAAATCGGTTGATACGCCGCCGGTGTAACGCGCGTGGCATCCATATCCACTTCATCCACACGGCGGGGCAACGAATCATAGAGCGGATTTGTCTGTCCGGCGGGCGGCGGCTGCGTGGGCGGATAAGTATCGCCCTGATAAGGCGGTACAGGCTGATCTACGCGCGTCTCTTCTTCAGAGGCAATCAGGCGGCGGATGTAGTCATCGTATTCTTCTTGGGGTGTGGGCATGGGATTTGTCTCGAAAAGACTTTATTACTCATTCATCACGCAAAGACGCCAAGTCGCCAAGTTTTTTTTAAGGCTTTTTCTTTGCGTCTCTGCGACTTTGCGTGAGTTGTGTTTTGTAGGTTGCTAAAGAATAAAAATATGAAACGCAATCTGTTCAATCACGTTTCACGCTTCACGTTTTACTCCGGCTTCGACATGACCAAAACTGACCAAACACCTTTCATCGTCGTTTCACCGTTCTGGTTCTTCACATCGAAATTCAGGTCAACTTTCCCGCCGCCAAGTCGACGCATGGCTTTGGTTGCAATAATCTCCATTTCAACGTGGATGGTGTCGCCAATAAAAACGGGCTTTACAAATTTCCAGCTTGCAATCTCGCGAAAGGCGATGACGGTACCCTCCAGCACGCCAGTGCGGACAGCCAAACCCGAAGCAATCGACAAGCCGAGCAAGCCATGGGCGACGCGCGCCCCGAAAGGGCTGGTTTTGCTATATTCCGCATCGGTGTGGATCAAGTTATAGTCGCCGGAAAGTCCCGCAAAAGCGACCACGTCGCTTTCCGTCACCGTGCGCCCGGGCGAAATCATCTTTTGCCCGACTTCAAATTCTTCAAAATACATGCCGCGTATGGCAGGGATGGTTGTCATTTTCTTCTCCTTTGGGTTGAGTTTCAGTGCTAATAACACCCCAACCCTTGTTTCGTCGCCGTGATTCTAGCATAAAAAGGGATTTTTTCCGCTCTTTTTAGGTTATGGGACAAAATGAGTGCGTCGCACCTGCATCGATGGGCATTTACCGTTAAAAAGGCAATAAACTTTTCGATAGGCATCTTCTTGTCGGAGTAGGTGCGACGCACTCCGTGTGATGGCTTTCTTCACCCACAGACTGAAACACGAGATTGCGAACCATGACAAGATTTTCAAATCAAACAAGTCGAGGTAAGATAATTGCGCTTCAAAAAACGGTAACGCGACATTCATGTCGCAGAAATCCCAAAGCGACATGAATGTCGCACTACTTGTATAGGAGAAAAAATGAGCAACGAAGAACCGAAAACCACCACTCTGGCAGAAACCAACAACTACGTCGTTTGGAAAGCCGAAGAACCCGATGGCGAAACCACCTACCATATCGAATTGGGCAACGTCACCCTGCACTTCTTTGAAGAAGAGTGGCAAGAACTTTTTGAACTCTTGAAAAGCCTTTAACGTGAAGAACAGCATTACAGACGTGCCCGGCATCGAAGTCGGGCACGCGCATGATGGGGATGCGTTGACGGGTTGTACCGTCATCCTGACGCGCAAGGGCGCTGTTGCCGGTGTGGATCAGCGCGGCGGTGCGCCGGGCACGCGTGAAACTGACTTGCTCAGCCCCGTCAACTTAATCTCGAAAATTCACGGACTACTGCTATCGGGCGGCTCCGCCTTTGGGCTGGATGCCGCATCCGGCGTGATGCGCTATCTCGACGAGCAAGGCATCGGCTTCGATACGGGCGCAGCGAAAGTACCCATCGTTCCCGCCGCTGTGCTTTTCGACCTCGCCTTTGGCAGTGCCGAAATCCGCCCCGACGCCGAGATGGGCTATCAAGCCGCGCAAGCCGCCACCGCCGACGACACCCAAGTCGGCAACATCGGCGCGGGGATGGGCGCAACGGTTGGCAAAATTCTCGGCATGGGCGGCGCGATGAAAGCCGGGCTGGGCACCGCCAGCATCAACATCGGCGGCGGCATCATCGTCGGCGCGCTTGTGGCGGTCAATGCCTTTGGCGATGTCATCCACCCGCAAACGGGCGCAATTTTGGCGGGCGCACGCCCCACGCAAGTGGGTCCCGTCAAAGTCGGCGGCGACGGCGAATTTGCCAACACGCTCGAAGTGATGAAAACCTTGCCCGGTCGCACGATTATGAAAGCGGTAACCCGCGCAAATACCGTCATCGGCGCGGTGGCGACCAACGCCAACTTGACCCAAGCCGAAGCCACACGCATAGCGATGATGGCGCAAGATGGGCTGGCGCGCACCATCCGCCCCGCCCACACCATGCTCGATGGCGACACGATTTTTGCCCTCTCGACCGGCAGTAAAAAAGCGGATATCTCGACGATTGGCGCATTCGCCGCAGAAGCCCTCGCAAACGCGATTTTGCGCGGCGTCGAATCGGCGCAGTCGCTGGGCGGATTGCCCGGGTTAGGAGACGAAGGATGAAGATGAAATTCCGCTCCGCGCTCCTTTTGGGCTTGGCGACCGCCATCTTGGCGGGATGCCGCCCCTCAACGCCTCCCCCCGCGCCCACCGCCGACCAAGCAATTGTCGTGGAAGAGGCGATGGCAACCATTCAAGCCGGGTTTACGCAAACGGTTGAAGCGATCCCGCCCACTGAAGCACCCACCGAAACGCCCATCCCGTCCCCAACGGCTGTGCGTACCCCGCCCGCGCTGCCCGGCATCTACCAGAGCAATCAACTCAATCCGCTGGATACGCCACATACTTATATCGGTGATACCTGCGAATATTTGCGCGCCAAATGGGACCCGAACAACAGCGCGCCCGGCACGGTGGTGATGATTGTGATGATTCACAGCATCACCAATGATACGGTTGATAAGCCCTACCAAATTAACGCAAAAGATTTCCGTCAGTTGGTCGATGACTTGCACGCGCAAGGCTTCGAGGCGATTGACATGCAGCAACTTGCGGATTTTATGGAAACCAACGCCAAAATTCCGCCGCGCTCAGTGATGCTGCTTGTGGATGACCGCCATTATGCTGAATATTTCAACACGCATTTTCGCCCGATTTACGAAAAATATGGTTGGCATGTGGTAAACGGCTACATCAGCAAGGAAGAGCGGCAGGATTTATGGGATCAGAATGCGGCACTTTCAGCGGAAGGTTGGGTCGATTATCAGGCGCATGGTGTCATTCACAATACGCCGATGAGCGATAATTCATCGGATGATTATCTGGTTGGCGAGTTGCAGGGATCCGTGCTGGGCATTCAGCAGCATTTTGGCAAAGCACCAATCGCAATTATTTGGCCCGGCGGCGGCTTTGGTGTGCGCCCCGTGCAATTTGCACGGCAGTACGGCTATCGGTTAGGTTTTACCACCAATCCACGTGGTCCGATCATGTTTAATTGGGTGCCACAAGCCGACGCCAAAGACGATGCGCGCCCATACTTCATCGCAGAAGGTCCGGTAGGCGATCCATTGATGACGTTGCCGCGCTACACAGATACCGCGGCGGGCGGACAGATTGACACGGTGCGCATCATTGGCAAGGAAGCAGCCGCCTATGCCGAGCAAAATAAAGCCGTTGAACTGGAATATTACGATATACTGTGCGCGCCGACATACGGTGCAATACCGACGTTAGAACCGTAAATTGGTAGGGGCGGGATGACCCCACGGGCGGGATGACCCCGCCCCTACACCCAATAAATCAGGAGAAAAATATGCCCACCGATTGTATTTTTTGCAAGATTATTGCCAAAGAAATCCCTAGTGACGTGGTCTATGCCGACGAGTATGTGACCGCTTTCCGCGATATTCAGCCCGCCGCGCCGACGCATATTTTGATTGTCCCGAATAAGCATATTGCGTCAATCAATGATTTGACAGAGGCAGATGCGCATTTGCTCGGCAAAATGAATTTTGCTGCCAAGCAGATTGCCAAAGCCGAGGGCGTGGACGAAAGCGGCTATCGCCTCATTATCAATACCGGCGCGGACGCAGGGCAGATTGTTTTCCACATCCACATGCATTTGTTAGCGGGGAAGAAGTTGGGGCGTTTGGGATAGCGAACAACAAGTTGAAATTAAACCTCTAAACTTGCATGACGCCGCGAGGAGCGTCCTTTTGCGACGAAGCGGTCTCATCGCTATCAAAAAACTATTCCGGCGATAAAGCCGCCTCGCAGAAGCATACAAGCAAGCAAAAACCCTGACAGATTTTATAAACCTGTCAGGATTAATTTTTCAACTTTGGTTTCGCCAATTTTAAAAACAGTAAAAGGAACTCGTTTTTGCCTGTGTTTTTTTGCGTGTTTCGTGTTGCGTAAGCCAAAAAATCATTAGACCTCTTGCATAAGTGCTCTAGCCGCTGTCCCCGGCGGCGATATTTGTGAGAAACCCGCGCCGAGGACGGCGCTGGGAGTAGTAGAAAAACAGCCTTTTGCAAAAAAATACGCAATACGCAACACGTTTCACTAATTTTATAGTGCAAAGAACGCAAACACAAAAAAGGCGAATCTAAAGTTTTTCAATAGATCTGCCAAATTTTTATTCCGCTTCTTCGCCGAGTTCGGCGGCTTCGGAGGGGGTGGTTTCGGGCGCGGCACCGAGTTCGAGATCGACACTTTCTTCCATGCGAATTTGCCCGCGCAGGAAGGAGCCTTCTTCCGTCACGAAGGCAGTCGTGACGACATCGCCCCAAACGCGCCCGGTGGCACGGATTTCGAGTTTTTCGGTGGTGATATTGCCGCGTACTGCGCCCGCGACGATGACGGTATTGGCGCGGATATTTTCGCAGGTGACACGCCCCGTTTCGCCGACGACGAGCATTCCGCGCAGAGCGATTTTGCCTTCAAAAGCGCCTTCAATGCGCACGCCGCCGCTGCCATCCAGATCGCCGTGCCAGATGATGCCGTTACCAAGCACAGAGGTGATCCGCTCGACGGCGGGGATGGGCTGACGGGGCGCTTCGGGGTTAGATTGGGGTCGTTTGAACATAGTTTCTCGTTTCG
>JANTFU010000040.1 GCA_024763295.1 Anaerolineales bacterium | reverse complement strand
CGAATAGACATTTTTTGCTCTTCACGCAAAGCACGCAAGCGCGAGCCGACATTCACTGAAACTGCGTTATTTGAATATAAATCCATACTATTATCCTTCACTTACGGCTTATTTCGTTTATCCTACCATAAGACAAGAAAGGTCGCAATTGGGTGAATTCTCAAAAATCAGAAATTATCGCATACGAGAATAGCGTCCATTATGCTATAATAGAAACCATGAATGAAGAAAACTTGACTAATGCCGAAACTCAAAAAGACACGGTTGACGAAAAAGAAAAACGCGCAGCGGTAATTGGTATCGTTGTTACGGTCATCGTTCTGGTTGGTTTATTCATTTGGGGGCTGGTTAGCCTTGTCCTTGCCGAACCCGAGCAAACAGCCAAAGTACGCGATATCTTTATCATTATCATGGCATTTGAATCGTTAGTCATCGGGGCAGCCCTGATTATTTTGATTATCCAAATTGCCAGTTTGATGAATCTCTTGCAAAACGAGATTAAACCGATCATGGATGCAACCAATCAAACCGTCAACACCCTGCGCGGAACAACGGCATTCCTAAGCGAAAACATGGTTGAACCGGTCGTTAAACTGAACGCCAGCCTTGCAGGCTTGCAGCGGTTTATCGAAATCATCGGTATCAAGAAAAAATAACTATCAAAAGGAGAAAAATATGTCTGATCGTGACGAATTTGGAGCATTTTTAGTCGGATTCATTGTCGGTGGTTTAACCGGCGCAGTTGCAGCGTTGCTTTTCGCACCCCAATCCGGTGAAGAAACCCGCACCCTGCTCATGGAGCGTGGCATTGAATTGAAAGATAAAGCGTCCCAGAGCGCAGAGGAAGCTGTTGCTCGTGCAGAAGCCGCCGCCGCAGAAGCACGCGCTCGTGCCGACGAACTGGCAAAAGAGCTACAAGAACGCGGTAACGTAGTTGTCGAAAAAAGCAAAGAAACCGTTGAAACCGCGAAAGTCAAAGGCAAGGAAGCTGTCGAAACTGCCAAAGTCAAAAGCAAAGAAGTCGTCCAAACGGCAAAGACGAAAGGGCAAAAAGCGGTAGATGCGGCAAAATCAAAATTACCGAAAAAAGCAGCAGAAGCGGAAGCATAAATTATCGTAAAAACAAGCTGGAGGGTTTGGCAAATCAACGCCAAACCCTTTTTTGTATCCCCGGAGAGAAAAGATGCTCAAAAATAAATTGCGCGATCCTGTGAGCGGGCTAACCCACCTCGGCGCGGCTATCCTTGCACTGATCGGTTTGGTTATCCTGATGGTGATGAGTTGGAACGAAACGCCGAAACTGGTCTCCAGCCTGATTTACGGCATTAGCTTGATTCTGCTTTTTGGTGCCAGCGCCACCTATCATTTGACGGTTGCAAAGCCCAAAGTGATTGCTATTCTACGCAAAATCGACCATGCTGCCATTTATTTACTGATTGCCGGCACATACACGCCATTCTGCATCAATGCCTTTAGCGGATTCTGGAAATGGGGCTTGCTGATTATCATTTGGAGCTTGGCGCTCATCGGCATCGGCATCAAGATTTTTCTCATCAACGTACCGCGCTGGATCAACGCAGGCGTTTATCTGATTATGGGCTGGCTGGTGATGGCGGCAATCCAAGAAATGCTAAAAACTCTTTCAGCAACAACCCTGACATGGCTCGTAATTGGCGGCGTCACTTACACACTCGGCGCAATCGTTTACATCACCCAAAAGATGGATTTCAAGCCCGGTGTTTTCGGCTTCCATGAAGTTTGGCATATTTTCGTCATGCTGGCAGCCGCTGCTCATTATATTTCCGTCCTGACAGTGCTTTAAAGAAAATGTCCGAAGCTGGGTGAGGGGGGCACCCAACAACGGACAGCAGTATTTTGCCATAGAGTACAAAAAAAATCAAGCCCCAAATTAGGCAATTGGCAAAGTAAAGTAAAAACTCGCGCCTTTCCCGATGCCTTCGCTCTCTACCCAAATTTCGCCCCCCATTGCTTCAACCAAATATTTGGAAACGGTTAACCCAATCCCGCTGCCACCGCCCTGTTGGCGGGAACGAGATTTATCGACACGATAAAAACGCGTAAAAATATGCTTCAAATGCTCCGGGGGAATGCCAATGCCCGTATCCTTCACCGAAATTTCAACGAAACCGCCCTTTTGTGCAGCGTTAATGGAAACTTGTCCGGATTTGGGCGTATGCCGTAAGGCGTTCCCCAGCAAATTGGTGAAAACTTGGATTAACCGATCTTCATCGGCGAGAACCGGCTGAAGATTTGCAACCAAGTTGGGGATAAGTGCGACGCCTTTTCCGTCAAATTCATAGGATAGCCGCCTGATAACGGTTTCCACTACAGTAGGAAGTTGAACGGCACGCACGTCCATTGAGTAGGATCCCGCTTCGACGCGGCTGAGTTCCTGAAGATCATCGACCAACCGACTAAGCCGCCCCGCTTCCTGATGCACAACCTGATAAGTTTCGTCGCTGGCGGACAGGATGCCGTCCATTAGCCCTTCCATCGAGCCTTTGATGGCGGTCAGCGGTGTGCGCAACTCGTGCGAGACATCGCCAATTAATTGACGACGCCTGGCTTCGACCTGCTCAAGCTTTTCTGCCATCTGATTAAAACTCTCTGCAAGCTGCCCCAGTTCATCAAGCCGTTCTTTCTCGACGCGTTCTTCATATTTTCCGTCGGCAATGCGATGACTGGCAACGGTCATTGCCTGCACGGGGGCAATGATACTGCGGCTAAAAAACCAACTGACCAAAACGCCAATCATTAACGCGGCAATACCGGCATAAATGAGGGCTTCGTTGAAAGATGCAACAAAATCTTCAAAAAGTTCCTGCCCGTAACCGGCGTTCGTTTCGCCAAGATGCGCGCCCATCCCTGCGCTATTTCCCGCGCCAGCACCGTTGCCGTGGCTAAAGGATTTGCCTGCTTCAGCAGCGGCTGTTGCTGTGGCTTGCATACGAGCCTTCTGCTCAGCAGAGCCTAAGTGACGCTCGAAAGCACTCGGTAAGGCAAGCTGCGTGGCAAGTAACAAAATCAGCGCGCCAATGCCGATGACGGCAACGTAAGAAAGAAAGAGTTTTATGCCAAGATGGCTGCGAAGATAGGCGATCATAAAGCGTTGTCCTCAAAGCGATAGCCAACACCGCGCACGGTAGCGATGAGACCGTCCATGCCCAATTTCTGGCGCACATGCCCCAAGTGAACATCGACAACGCGCATTTCGCCATAATAGGAGCCGCCCCAAACTTTTTCGAGCAGTTGCTCACGAGTTAGGACACGCCCACGATTTTCCGCAAGGGCGGTCAGCAGGTCGAATTCGATCGCCGTCAATTCGATTGGATGATTATCCACGCTAACAAGACGCGCCGCCACATCAATGCGGACATGCTCAAAAGAAAGCACTTCGCTGCTTGACGATTGATTTGCCTGCAAGCGGCGCAAAGCGGCTTTGATGCGCGCCACCAACTCGCGTGGACTAAACGGTTTAGTGACATAATCGTCTGCGCCAACGGTCAAGCCGACCACACGATCCATCTCTTCGGTTTTGGCAGTCAACATGATAACGTAGACGTCCGACTCGCGGCGTAGACGCGCGAGCACTTCCACACCGTCGATGCCGGGCAGCATCACATCGAGGACGATCAAGTCCGGTTTGAAGGAGCGTGCCGCTTTTAATCCCGCAAGACCATCATTGGCGGTGTAAATTTCATAACCTTCAGGCTTTAAGTAAGCCGTAATCAAATTGAGAATACTGGGTTCATCATCAACAACAAGAATTTTTGCAGTTGCCATCATCTTCTCCGGAGTGTTTTTTATATTGTAGCGGATATATTTTCGTTGCCAACGATAAATACCGCTTAAAGAAATTATAAAGTTTTAGTAAAGCTATGCCATAAGGCGTGTATAATTAGCATTATGACTGAAGAAACTATGAACCGTCGCAAAATCAGCATTCTGATTGATGGCGACAATGCACAAGCCAGCCTGCTGCCGCAAATGTTGGTCGAAGCCAGCAAATACGGACAGGTAACCATACGCCGCATTTATGGGGATTGGACAACATCCAGCATGAACTCATGGAAAAAAGTGCTGAATAACCATGCTGTGCAACCCGTACAACAATTCCGCTATACCGTTGGCAAAAACGCCACCGACAGCGCCATGATCATCGACGCGATGGATATTCTCCATTCGGGCGATGTCAATGGTTTTTGTCTCGTTTCCAGCGATAGCGACTATACACGGCTTGCCACCCGCATCCGTGAAGCCGGAATTTTTGTGATGGGCATCGGCGAAAAGAAAACGCCCAAGCCCTTTGTAAATGCCTGCGATCTTTTTGTTTTCACCGAGAATTTGGCACCCAAAACCAAACCTGCCAGCAAATCACGCTCTACGCGCACAAAAACCAAAACGCCGCCCAAAGAGCCGGAACCGATACCATTGCTCAAACAAGCCTTCGAGATCGCCGTGCGCGAAGATGGCTGGGCTTCGATGGCAATGTTGGGCAACGCACTCTACCAAATAGATCCCAGTTTCGATCCGCGCACCTATGGGCAGGGGCAACTTTCGCGCCTAATCATGCAATATAAAAAATATTTTGAAATCCGCACACAAGAAAATAACGGGACTACGTTATTCCACATAAAATTAAAAGAATAGGGAAGGGAAGCATGTCACCTCATATAAAATGGGGGCTAATCGCCGGTGGAGCGGTAGCCTTACTCAATCTCTGCGGCGGCATATTGATTGGCGCACTGAACAACTGCTTTTCCATATTCACGGTAGTGATTGCCGCAATCGTTGCAGGATATTTTACGGGGCAACAAGAACCCGGCGAAGAAGTCACCAAAGCAGGTGCCACAGCAGGTGCAATTATTGGTGGCATCAATTTAGTGAGTCAACTAGCTGGCGGCATTATTGGCGGAATTGTCGGCACAAGCATCATGAAATCCGTCCCCGGCAATGCACCGGCAGACCCAACGGCATTCTCGATGGGTGTTGGACTTGGCTTTGGGGTTATCATCGTTACAGCAATCATAGTCGGCGTCATCCTAATCGCAGTTGGTGCCGGAGTTAGTGCCCTAACCGCTAAAAAAACCATGCCGCAACTTCACACCAACAATACACCCGAATCTACCCTCTAAGAAACGGTTCAAGAAGTATTCCCTTTCTCTAACGCAACCCTTGTAAAAATAAAATAACCGCGAATTTACGCTAAAAATATCCTTGAAAGCGAAAATGATTAGCGGAAATTCGCGCAGATTAGCGATTGAAAAGAATTTTCAAGTAGCTTCTAAAAAACGACAGAAAAAGAGCGAGCATCAAGCTCGCTCTTTTTTTATTTCCTCGTTGTAGACCTTCACAATTCTTTCTGCGACCTTCTCCCAGCTATATTCGCGTGCATAACTCGCCGCCTGTTCACCCATTCTCTTACGCAGCGCCTCATCCCCTAGCAACGCCCCCAACTTTTCAGCCAAGACATCCGGCGAGTCATACGGGACATGGTAGCCCGTCTCGCCATCCCTGACCAAATACGCCAATCCCCCCACTTGCGAAGCGATTACCGGCGTACCACACGCCATTGCCTCCAATGCCACCATCCCAAAGGACTCGTAATGCGACGGCATCACCAACACTTCCGCCGCCGAATAATAGTAGGGCAACGTATCCTGTGCGCGCTTGCCTAAAAAAAGCGCCATTTGCCCCAAACAAAGATCATCACACAAGCCCTGCAAACGCGCCATCTCTTCCGTCATCTCCTCCGGCGCGGCATCCGGGTCGCCGCCAATGATCGCTACATAAAAGGGATGTGCAGCATCGTGCATCCCCAAAATCGCAACCGCCTTCATCAGCGAATCGATTCCCTTCAGCGGCTCGATCCGCCCCACAAAAAGCGCCATACAATCATCGGGCGAGACGCCAATATAGGCGCGCGCTTCATCTTGCGGAATGGGATAAAAGCGACTCGTATCCACGCCCGGCGGGATGATGACCATCTGCCGCGCATCAGCTTGATACAAAAATTGAAGCTGGGATCGCTCCGCAGGCGTAGCGACAATCACCCGATCCGCGCGTGCGAGAACTTGCTTCTCACCATCGACACGGTACTGCCCCTCCCGCTCCTCGGCATGACGCGCGATCCGATTTTTCATCGCCCCCAAAGTATGGAACATGTGGACAATCGGTATGCCCCACGCATCCTTGAGCATCGCCGCAGCGATACCCGACATCCAATAATGCGAATGAATCAAATCGTACCGGATGCCTTTTTCAGCGGCAAAAGCCTGAATACCGGCAACAAATTTAGGGATATGCTCCACCAAGCCCAACTTCGGGAGCGGATGCTCCGCCCCTGCCGGGATGTGGACAACGCGGTTCCCAAATCCCAAATCATGTAAAACGTGCGGCACATGCTCATCCTGTGAGCGCGTAAAAACATCCACATGTACGCCCATGCGCCCAAGCTGCATCGTCAAGTCGCGGACGTAGACGTTCATCCCGCCGGTATCCTTGCCGCCTAACGTGGCGAGCGGGCAAGTGTGGTATGAAAGCATGGCAATTCGTAGCATAGTTTCCTTTGAAAAAAGCCATGTAGCAACGGCTTCAGTCGTCCGTTGCGCAAAGGCAAGGACTGAAGTCCTTACTACATGGCAAATTTGAGTTGGAATTTTCTTGGCAGTTACCTAAGCCTTTGGTATAATCCTGCCGCTGTAAAACAAGCCAACATAGCTCAGCTGGTAGAGCAGACGCTTCGTAAGCGCCAGGTCGTGGGTTCGAATCCCACTGTTGGCTCAACAAGTATACTCCCCCAAAGAAAAAACGTCCCTTCAGACAGGGACGTTTTTGATTCAAAACTTCACACAGGTCAGCGGGTTTTTGCGCTTACTTCACCGCATCCCGTCCCGCCTGAAACGCCTTGCGATTTAACTCAATAAACTTCGGCGGCACGCGCCCCTCGATGACCTTCAGCCAGGGTTCGGCATCGTGGCCCAAAATCTTGGAGAGCGCGCCAAGCAACACCACATTCGCCGCTTTCGCGTTGCCCAGTTCTTCCGCAATCTCAACACCTTTGACGCAAAAAACCTTGTCGGTGAGCGGTTTGAAGGTGCCGCGTACTTCATCTACATTTGGATATTGTCCGCCGCCCGAACTGACCGTAACGGGAATAATCTCGTAATCATTAATCAACACCATCGCGCCCGGACGGATGCCGCTCGCAAAGCGCATCGCTTCAAGTTTCTCGAAGGCAATCAGCACATCCGCTTCACCTTCGGGAATGATCGGCGAGAAAACCTGCTCTCCCCAACTGACATGCGAGACCACGCTCCCGCCGCGCTGTGACATGCCGTGTACTTCGGCTTTCTTCGTATCGTAGCCGAGTTCAATACCCAACTCTGCGAGTACGTTACTGGCAAGGATCGTGCCCTGCCCGCCAACGCCAACCAAAAGAAAACGTATTTTATTCATAGAAACCTCGTCTCACCACGAAGGCACAAAGGTCACAAAGTTTTTCTGGTAGTGGTCAAATTTGACTGATAAATTTTTTTGGCAAATAGCTCCCTGTGCCGTCCTCGGCGCAGGGTTCTCTCATAAAGCGCCGCCGAGGACGGCGGCTAGAGCAGATGAAATCAGTCAAAATTTGCCATCACCGTTTTTTTTGTGTTCTCCGTGCCTTTGTGTGCATCATTATTGCATCTTCAACTCAACCATCTGGTCGCGGAACAAAATCGCATCACGCGGACAAACTTGGGCACAAATTTCACAGCCCGTACACAGCAACGGATCGATCTCCGCCAGCGGACGCTGCGTTTTCTCGTCCAGCTTATCCGACTTGATAATCGCCGGACAGCCGATGCGGAAACAAAGCGTACAGCCGTTGCAATCATCCTCGACCACCTCCAAGGGCAGATATTTCTTCCGCTCTTCGGGCAGCAAGGCGCAAGCGTGGTCGGTAATCAGCACGGCAGGCTCGTCAATTTTTAGCCACTCTTTGAGCGTGCTTTCGATTGCGTCCACGTCGTAGGCTTCCACGCGCTTCACACGCTTGATGCCCAGCGCACGCACCAACGCTTCAATATCCACTTCATGCGCCGCTTTGCCTTGCAGCGTCATCCCCGAGGCGGGATTTTCCTGCTGTCCGGTCATGCTCGTGATGCGGTTATCCATGATAATCGTAATCACATTTGATTGGTTATACGCGACGTTCATCAACGCCTGAATGCCGGTATGGAAAAAGGTCGAATCGCCGATGACGGCAATATGCCGCTCGCTATCGCCCGCCATATAGCCGCCATGCGCCACGCCCGTACTCGCGCCCATGCAGCCGCAAGTGTCCATCGCGCTCAGGGGCGGCACCACGCCGAGGGTATAACAGCCAATATCGCCATTGATCGGGCGTTTTAATTTATGCAGGATGTAGAAGGTGCTGCGATGCGGACATCCCGGACAAAGCACGGGAGGTCGATTTGGCAAATCTTCCGCCAAAATGACAGGGAGCGAAATCCCCGCAGCCGGAGCGGACGCGACCTCGGGTTGGACAGCGGTATCCTCGGGCAGCAACCCAGCCCGAAGGGCGTGCGTCCGCACAATCTTCGGGTTCAGTTCGCCCGTCAGCGGGAAAATCGACTTGAAATGCGGATAAACGCCGCCTTCCCAGTCATCCGGTTTATACAACTCAATCCCCATCAACAAAACCTGTTCTTCGATGAAAGGATCGAGTTCCTCGAGCACAATAACTTTATCCACCTGCGCCGCGAAATCACGGATTTTATGCTGCGGCAGCGGATAAGACATGCCGAGCTTCAGCACGCTGGCTTCGGGGAAGACCTCGCGGGCATATTGATAGGCGATGCCGTTGGCGATGATGCCCAGCTCGGTGCCGCGCATCTCCACACGGTTGAGCGGACATTCTTCGGCATACGCCGCCAACTTTTCGAGACGTGCCTCCGCTGCCGGATGGCGATGCTTCGCGTTGGCAGGCACCATCACATATTTGGCATGATTGCGCGGATATTTGCCCGGTTTGGGGGTTTGATAGCGGTCGGGGCTGGCTTCGACAAGCGCGCTGGTATGGCAAACGCGCGTGGTCGGGCGCAGCAGAACGGGCGTATCAAATTTTTCGCTGATTTCAAAACCCGCCAGCATCATATCTTTGGCTTCCTGACTATCGGCAGGGTCGAGGCAGGGAATACGCGCAAATTTGGCATAGTTGCGGTTATCCTGCTCGTTTTGCGAAGAGTGCATCGAAGGGTCGTCCGCCGAGACAATCACCAAGCCCGCTTCCATGCCGGTAAAAGCGGCGTAAAAAAGCGAATCAGCCGCCACATTCACGCCGACGTGTTTCATCGTGGCGAGGGCGCGTTTGCCCGCATAGGCTGCGCCGATGGCGACATCGAGGGCAACTTTTTCATTCGGCGCCCACTCGGCATAAACGCCGGGCATCTTGGCGAGATTTTCGAGAATTTCGGTGCTGGGCGTGCCCGGATAGCCGGAAGCGACCTCGACACCGGCTTCCCATGCGCCGCGCGCCAACGCTTCGTTGCCGGAAAGGAAGCGTTTGACAAGTTTTTCTTCTTCAGTTATTGCAGGCATAGCCATAAAGAGAACTCCTGTTGAAATAGTTGATTTAGCAGAGATGAAAGATGAATTTTCTAAAACGTGAAGCGTAAAACGTGATTCTTCACGCAACACGTTTTACGCTTCACGTTTCACTTCTCTCCGCTTATGAAATCGGCAGCGTTGATGAGGCTTTGACTTCACTCAAGACAACGCTGGTATGAATACGGGAAACACCCTTAATCGGGGTCAAGACATGGATCAAAAACTGCTCAAGGTCTGCCGTGTTCTTGGCAATCACCTTCAGCAAATAGTCGTAGTCCCCCGTCACATGGTGACACTCCAAAACTTCGGGAATTTGTCTAATTGCCTCGTCAAACTCCGAAACCTGTGAAATCTCATGGCGTTGCAAGGTCACGCTCACAAAAGAAAGCATATCGTAGCCCAGCAATTGGCGATTCAGCCGCGCCGCATACGCATCGATATACCCCTGTTCTTCGAGACGCTTGACGCGCGTCAAAATCGCTGAAGGTGAAAGCTCGGCTTTGCGCGCCAAGTCCGCGTTGCTGATACGCGCATTCTCTTGCAAGGCTTGCAGAATAATCTTATCTACATTGTCCATCATGCTAAATAATATACAGAAAAACACAATCCAAACCAACGGTTATTCAGCATATAAAGGATAATGACGAATATCATAAAAAAGACACCGCGTGCTTTGAAAGCACGCGGTGTCTTAAATCACAACATAAATGTTGCGTCACATTAAAAGTGAATATCTTTCACATTCAACTGCAACGACTTGCGCCCCTGCCACTCGTTGATTTCAAACGAATAAAGCAAATCCACTTTAGCGGGCAAGGCTGGTTTCAAATCTCCTAAACGAAAGGCAATCGCGTCCAGCATAGCGCCGTTCTGAACCACCGTCAATTTGAGATGCGACTGGTCGCGTCCCACCGTGCGAGAACTTTTCACTTGCACATCACGCGAGACAAAGAGCGGGGACGGATTGCCGTAGCCCGTCGGCTCAAGATATTGCAAATGCTCGTACATTTCAAAGGAAAGCGCATCGAGCGCAAGTTCCATATCTGCTACCACGACAGGACGCAAATCTACCCCCGCGAGTTTTTCCGCTGCAATCGCCTGCAAACGGTTTACCAACGCCCCAACATTCTCGTTGCGGACAGTGAATCCCGCCGCCGCCGCGTGCCCACCATGCCGCACGAGCAAATCGGCGCATTGATCCAGCGCTTCAGTAATGTGAAACTCCGGAATCGAACGACAAGAGCAAACTGTCGTCTCTGCGTCAACTTTGCCGACAATCGCGGGGCGATAATATTGCTCCACCAAACGGGAGGCAGCCAAACCAACCACGCCTTCGTTGAATTCCGGTGACGCCGCAAAAAGCAAAAAGGTGTCTTCCTCGTCGCCGCCAGCCAGAGCAATGGCTTCCGCGGCGGCTTGCATTTCACGCGTAATCGCTTGGCGTTCTTTATTGAGGACTTCCAAAGCTTGCGCCATGCCACCGGCTTCCATAAAATCGCTTTCCATGAGCAAGTTGTAAGCCGCCTTGGCAGAATCCAACCTACCTGCTGCATTCAAACGCGGACCGAGGCTAAAGCCGATATTCATCGCAGTCACTTCTTGAATATTGATGCCCGCTACCGCCGCAAGAGAAACCAGCCCTTGGCGCTGGGCGTGGCGCATCACTTTTAAACCTTTGCGCACAAGGGCATGATTTTCGCCGCTCAACGGCGCAAGATCAGCAACCGTGCCGAGCGCCACCAAATCGAGCAGATGATGGGCACTCAGTCCATAGGCGGGGCGTTTTTCGAGCAGCGCTGCGGCGATTTTATAGGCAATCCCGACTCCAGCGAGCATTTTTTCGGGATATTCATCGCCTTTTTGTTTGGGATTGATTACCGCGAGCGCGGGTGGCAGATTCTCTCCGGGGTGATGATGGTCGGTGATAACGAGATCAAGCCCAAGGTCGCGCGCGTGTTCCGCTTCTGCGATTGAGCGAATCCCACAATCGACGGTGATGACCAAGTCCGTATCGGCGTTCGCCAATTCGGTGAGTGCATCCATATTTAGTCCATAGCCTTCATCGAAGCGATTGGGGATATAAACGCCCACATCCGCGTTCAAGGCTTGCAGCGTTTGGGCAAGTACGGCGGAGGAGGTCACACCGTCTACATCGTAATCGCCATAAATAATGATGCGTTCATCGGCATCCAGCGCCTGCAAGATGCGCGGAATAGCAATATCCATGCCTTTGAGTAACCAAGGGGAAGTTTCAGCATCGGGTTTGGCACGCAGAAAAGCACGCGCTTCTGCGTCGGTGGCGTAACCACGATTGAAAAGGAGTTGTCTTAAAACAGGAGGGAATTTACCCAGCGCCTGATCGGCGGCAGGTGTCAGTTCAGAGAAAATTTGCCAACGTTTTTGCATAAGGTCAGTATACTAGAAAAGAGAAAAGCCATGAAGAAGAAAGGAAACCCTAAAAGGTTGTTGAAACTTTCCTCACCCTGACCTTTCGCTGCGCTCAGGTCGTCCCTCTCCCAAGATGGGAGATGGAGATTCTCCCCCATTTGGGGGGAGATGCCCGCAGGGCAGAGAGGGCGAGCGAA
>JANTFU010000039.1 GCA_024763295.1 Anaerolineales bacterium | reverse complement strand
ATTTTTTTGCTCATAATCGACGATGCAATCAGTGGCATAGAGGGGACGGTGCCGCTGACATCGCGCAGGGCATACATTTTGCCATCTGCCGGGGCGAGGTCGGCGCTTTGTCCAGCCAGTACCATGCCGATGTCGTGAAGTTGGCGTTTAAACTCCTCGGTGCTGAGATTCACATTGAAGCCCGGTATCGATTCTAATTTGTCGAGCGTTCCGCCGCTAAATCCCAATCCACGTCCGGACATTTTGCCAACCGGCAATCCACATGCGGCGACAACGGGCAAGACAACGAGGGTGGTCTTATCGCCAACGCCGCCGGATGAATGTTTGTCGATGGCGATATCAACGACATCCGAAAGGTCGAGTGTGTCGCCGGAGGCTGCCATGGCGAGGGTTAGGTCGGTGGTTTCGCGGGCGGTCATGCCATTGAGCAAGACTGCCATCGCCCAAGCGGAGGCTTGGTAATCGGGGATTTCGCCATTGGCGAAACCATTAACGAAAAATGTAATTTCTTCTTTGCTAAGTTCTTCTTTTTCGCGTTTTTTGATGATGATGTCTATTGCACGCATGATTTTCTTTCTATGTTAATAGGATTGAATTTGGTCTAATAATTGTAACCGAGTTTGCCGCTTTGCGGTGTTGAGATGGGACTCTTGTACATATCAGCTTTGATAGTTGCTGCCTTTTTATCAATACATATCTCAAATGGGTGTGTTTCATTTACTTTGGAATGTTGCGTGTGGCGTGTTCCGTTTTTAGTACCTTGTCAGTAGGGTTCTTGTACAAAAACTAGTTCTACCGTTTTTTGTGGTTTGGTTTCGGCGTTGGCAGATAGTCAGTCCGAAAGGGCTTTGTACAACTAGCACGGTCGGTGGCTCCTGAGCCTGCCGAAGGGTTACGCCGTGCGGACACCGGAACCAACAAAAATCTTGCCTAAAAACACGATTTTGACGATTAATTTAGCCCGCACGGACGTAAACGCACCGTGCTATATCTGCGAAGCCCACTAAAGTGGACTGCGAAAAGCCTGGCCACAAATTCTGGTAGAACCAGAAAAAAAATAAAACACGACGGACACGAAGGTCTCTAAGAAAAGAATTTTAAGATTTGTGTGCCTTGGTGACTCTTTGTGCGCTTTGTGTTAAAAACTTTTTGGTTCTGGCTTGTTCAGGTTAGGGGGGACGGAACACGAAATACGCAACAAAACGGCAAATACAGGCAAACCCACTATAAAAACTTCATCAAAAGCCCAAAGGTAGCGTCTGCTCTATCCGGTTTAGGGATGCGGACAACATGCCCTGAGCCGGGCGCGACGTCCATTGCAAAGCCTTCAGCGTGGTTGTGCATTGATTCGAGTTTGAAAACGTGGTTGCCTGTGGGGGTCATCATTTCAAGCTGATCGCCGAGCTTGAATTTGTTTTTAACGTCTACGACCAATTCCGTGTCTGTGTGTTCGATGACTTCGCCGACGAACATTTGGCGGCTCTCGCGCGAGGCACCTTGCTCATAATTTTGATATTCGGCAGGCAGATGGCGGCGATAAAAGCCCTCGGTATAGCCGCGGCTGGCGAGCGATTCGAGATCGTCCATCAGTTGCATGTTGAAATCGCGCCCCGCCAAGGCATCGTCGATGGCGCGTCGATAAACCTGTGCTGTGCGTGCGGCGTAAAAATGGGATTTGGTGCGTCCTTCAATTTTAAGGGAATCGATGCCAATTTCAATTAGGCGCGCCACATGCTGCACTGCGCGCAAATCTTTGGAGTTCAGAATATGTGTGCCATGCTCATCTTCGTAAATTGGCATATATTCGCCGGGGCGTTTGGCTTCCTGCAAGAGAAAAACCTTATCGTCGAGACTCGGCACCACATCACCTGCGGGCGTTTCTTCCGCGGCATGGACGTTGTATTCCCAGCGGCAGGAGTTGGTGCATGCGCCCTGATTGCCGTCGCGATGCGTCATGTAGCCGGAAAGCAGACAGCGTCCCGAATAAGCAATACACAATGCGCCGTGGACAAAAACTTCAAGTTCAATGTCGGGGCAGTGCTGACGGATTTCTTCCACTTCTTCGAGCGCCAACTCGCGCGAAAGGATTACGCGCTGAATGCCCTGTCGCTGCCAAAATTTAACCGTTGCCCAATTGATGGCGTTCGCCTGCACCGATAAATGGATTGGCATCTCGGGGAAATTCTCGCGCACCAGCATGATCAGACCGGGATCAGACATGATGAGTGCATCGGGTTTCATTTCGATGACGGGTTCCATATCCCGCAGATAGGTTTTGACTTTGTTATTGTGTGCGGCGATATTGCTGGCGACCAAAAAGACCTTGCCCATTGCGTGCGCTGTCTGGATGCCCTCAGCCAGTTTTTCGAGTTTGTTAAATTCATTCTCACGCACGCGCAAACTATACCGCGGCTGCCCGGCGTAGACCGCGTCCGCGCCGTAGGCGAAGGCATAGCGCATATTTTTGAGCGAGCCTGCGGGGGATAAAAGTTCGATTTTTTTCATTTATTCAACACCAGCAGTTTTACTTCGTCTTTCCAATAAAATTGTGTCTCGCCACTGATCGTCCAGTTTGGCGATCTTTTCTTGTTTGCCAATCACCCTGAAACCAAATTTCTTATGCAGTCTGAGGGTGGCTTCATTTTCAGGGAAGACGCTCGAGTACAGTGTCCAGATGCCCTGTTCTTCAGAAGACAGAATGACCTGCGCCATCAGCTTTGAGCCAATTCCCCTGCCAAGCACCGTCGTATCAATATAAACACTGACTTCTGCCACACCCGCGTAAACTTTGCGTGCCGACGTAGGCGCTAAGGCGATCCATCCCAGTATCTTTTCATCTTCCACAAAAACAAATCGCGAATGGGCATGATGTTTTGCATCCCAATCAGACCATGACGGCACTTCAGTTTCAAATGTGGCGTTGCGGGTTTCAAGTCCCATTTTGTAGATGGCGAGAACGTGGGGCGCGTCTTGCTCGGTCATTTCTCTGAGCATGGTTTTTCTCGTGTGGAAACGGTGGCTTGGCGCGCTCATTATAGCTCGTTTCGCATGTGGGTTTGGCTTGGTACGGTTGTGAAAGAACTTTTCACCCGCTGATCTGTACGAATTTTCGCTAATCATTTGCGCTTTCAAGGATGTTTTTGGCGTAAATTCGCGGTTATTTTATCTCTTTGCAACGAAAGGGAATACTTTTTAGAAAGTTTCTAAGGGACGCTGATATACAGGGTAACAGACTGCGCGGGGAAGGTTAACGCCTCATCCGATTTTAGTGTTTGTGTGCCCATATTTTCTGCGTTATGGGTTGGGTCGAAGAGCCAGCGTTCTGCTTCGATCCGCTTTTTTCCGGCATCTAAAGTGGCGGAGAGTTCGGCATCGGTTGTATTGATGACCATGATGGTCAACTGCCCAGCATCATTGGTGGCGGCATAGATGCGGAGACCGTCTACGCCTGAATCGGCGAAGACCTGTTCGCTGCCAAAACGCCCGTAAAGCTGATAGACGTAGTAGGTTGGGCGCACGTCGGTGCGGGCGATCAGCCCAAAACCGGCGGCATCGCCACTCGCAGCCAGTAGGAAGTGGTTAGCGATCAAAACGTCCTCATCGAGCATCCTGCCGAGGGCATCCGCCCACCAAATTGCGTTGTAGTGCGAATCGGGAGTCGCTTCTCCGCCGGTAGCATGCGTCCAGTGCGAATTCGCTTCGGTCACGCCGACTGGAATCTCGCGTCCCGTTTTCTCCTGAATCAGTTCTTTTAGATAGCGAATTGTGCGTGTCCATTCGGGCAAATCCTGACGCAAATCTTCGATGGATGCGTTGCCGCTGGTTCTTGTTGCGGGGAAGGGGTAGCGGTGATAGGTGACGATGTCGACCAGATCGCCGTTGGCTGTCAGAAATTCTTCCATCCAGTCGCGCCCGGCGCTGTCTTTGGGATTGGTCGCGTAATTGGACGTGTAGGTGCCGTGCAGTTCAGGTCCCATCAGTAGAATGTTGGGGTCAACGGCTTTCATGGCTTCGGCGATGGCGCGCCATTCCTTGTTGAAGCGCTCGGTGTCATAGGAGTCGACGCCGGAACGACCTTCGTAAAGGGTCGGTTCGTTGCCGATGCTCCAGTATTTCACGGCATAGCCCTTTTCAAGGTTACAATAGCGAACCAATTCGGCAGCGGCTTCGGGTGTGCCACCCAGCAGGCGGACGCTGATGGTCGGGATGGCGTCCACCTGTTTGGCAAAATCCATGAATTGATCGATCTGATAGGTTTTGATGTCGTGGCTGTCGCCCCATTCGCCGCCGGGCCAGCGCAAATTGGTGATCTTTGACTGATAAGCGTAGTCAAGCATCTTGGCGGGGACGGTTGTCCAGGGTCCGTAATTTGAGCCATAGAGCAGCGGGCTAATCGGACCGAGGTCGATATCGGCGTCAACGATGAGCGTCCCCGTCTCGGCTGTGGACATTTCCTTTGGTCCGCAGGCAGCTAAAAGGGTCATTAAGATGATGATGAGAAAGAGTCGTTTCATGGGATTTCCTTGCTGATGTTTCGGCTTGGATGGCTGTCGCGCGCCCCATTATAGCCCGTTTCGCACATGGATTTAGGTTGCTCCCGTTAAAAGAAAAACAGGATGCGCTGATGAGCCGCATCCTGTTTGAGTTCGGTTATGGATGATTGACGTTGCTAACGATTGGCTCATTTACCGAGGCGGTTTTGACCTTGATGCGGCTTTGCTTGAGTTGAATTGCTAAAAAACGCGTCGCTTACCTGCGAGCATTATAGTGAACCCCATTGTCAAGACCACAAAATGACAAAGTTAAGGTGGAAAAACAGGTCGAGTGATTAGCTGAAGTGAACATCAGCGGGTACTCGATAATTGAGACTTTGATGGGGACGTTCGTAATTATTGGACTTTTGACAAGTTGAACTAAGCCCTCCTTTCGGAGGGAGGTAATCAGAACTTTATAAATCGAAAAACGAGCGAAAATCAGGGCGAATTTTCTTGTTTTTGCCCTTTAACAACAACCTTGTGACGTTCACGTGGCTTCCGTTCGCGTCCTTTAGTCCATCCTGGCGAATTACCCCGTGGTTTGGGATTTTTCGCCGGTGTCCCAAACTGGCGAATAATTCGCTCAAAACCACGTTGTGCCAGAGACGGAGAAATGCGAGCGGCTTTCATCGTGGGCAAATTGCGTTCCCAAGGACGAGGCAAGGTTGAACGACATGGCGAGCAACCCAAAGTTGCAGATAAGCTAGATGAACCAACTGCCACCATGCTTCTTCGCGTTTGTCATCGGGTGTTTGGAAATCAGCCAAGAGGAGTTTCTGCTTGCCGAAGCGGAAGAAGTGTTCCAGATTATACCGTTGCTTTCGCTCATCTCGGCTTCTGCTTCTGGCAACAAGCCTACGGTTGAGTATTGATGTCCTATTGTGACGGGTTTATTGCCTTTCACCAGATTGGGTTGGTGAACCATGCTCCGGTCTTCGAGTGTCGGGGAAAAAGGGCGCGGTTGCGGCGTCACGTCTGCGCCAAGTAGCCAAAATGGACGTGCGGCTGGTGGCAGGAGATAAGGCGCTGCTAGGTGAGCCAGGTCGTTTTCCTTCCATTTATAATCGGCAATCGCCTCATACAAGGCAGCATGTCCGCGACGGAAATAAGGCGACAGGCTCAATTCGACAACGCTCTGCGCTTCCGGGTAGCTGCATAATGCGTCTACCAATTCCATTAATGTGTCGGCTCGTTTGTTAAAGTTCTGATACAGTTGTTGACGGAACTGTGTCAACTCGGTGGAGTACTGCTCTATCTTTTCGATACGCTATGTTTTGACACAGTTCCTCGTTTTTGTCAAAAGTCCAATTTTCAAGGGTGCTAACTTTTTGAGAAGATACGGTATGCCCCCAAAAAAGCCGTTTAGCGCATCAATTATCCCCACGCGATGACCCAGCCAAATTGGCGAGCGATCCGCTATTTCTGCGTTTTAAAGCAAGAAGCGACCGTCCCTGCTGGCAGACAGGGAGGTCGCTTCCTGATGGACCTACAGGACTCGTCTTACTACTTCACATTTTCATCAAGAGAACAGAAGTCCGCTCCCTTGTAAATCCCAAAATTGGGGTCTGAACTCGAAAGCATCGACTAGCGGCGATTGCGCAAGAAGGTCGGGATATCGAGGTCGTTATCGTTATAGGTTTTTGGCTGCGGTTGAATCGTTTTGGGTGCGCTGACGGATGAATCGACTAAAATATCTTCGCGTTTTTCATGACGGGCAGGATGCACAAAGGTGGTCGGTTCGGTTTTCGGCGCGGTGTGGCGGTTGGGGCGCAAAATACGACGTGGCACGCCGCTGCGCTCAAATCCGGTGGCGATGACGGTCACGCGGATCTCGTCGCCCATGTTTGGATCCACAACGGCACCAAAGATCATGTTCACATCGGGATGCGCGGTTTCGCGGATAATGGCAGCCGCCTGATTGACTTCGAAGAGAGTCAGTTCTTCGCCGCCGGTGACGTTGAAGAGTACGCCGCGTGCGCCGTCGATGGTGATGTCGAGCAACTGGCTGGAGATGGCTTGCTCGGCAGCTTTGCGCGCGCGTTCGTCGCCCGAAGCGGAGCCAACTGCCATGAGCGCGGCACCGCCCTCAGACATGATTGCTTTGACGTCAGCAAAGTCAAGGTTGATGAGACCGGGGATGGTAATCAGTTCCGAAATGCCCTGAATGCCCTGATGCAAAACTTCATCCGCCATGCGGAAGGCTGTTTGCAGGCTGGCGCGTTTATCTGCCAACTGGAGCAAGCGATCGTTGGGGATGACGATTAGCGTATCGGCATGTTCTTTGAGTTTTTGAATGCCTTCTTCTGCCGATTGCATACGACGCGAACCTTCAAAGGTGAAGGGACGCGTGACCACGCCAATGGTCAGTGCGCCGGATTCTTTGGCGATTTGCGCGATGACGGGCGCTGCGCCGGTGCCGGTGCCGCCGCCCATACCGGCGGTGATGAAGACCATGTCGCTGCCTTTGAGGGTGGCGTAGAGGTCATCTGCCGATTCTTCGGCGGATTTTCGCCCAATTTCAGGATTGCCGCCTGCGCCAAGTCCGCGGGTGAGTTTGTCACCGAGGCGAACACGGGCGGGCGCTTTCGAGAGCATGAGCGCTTGGGCATCGGTATTCACGGTGACAAATTCAACACCTTGAATTCCTTCTGCCATCATACGATCAACGGCATTTGAGCCGCCGCCACCAACGCCGATCACTTTGATCCGCGCGAAGGCTTCTGCATTTGCTTCTTTTTTCGAGTCCATCAGTTTCTCCTTATTATGACGGTCTTTCTTTGCTGCCAGAATAAATAGTTGCTAGTTATTCGTTGCTAGTTGTTAGTTACTAGTTGCTAGTTGTTAGTTGTTGGTTGCTCGTTGTATTTGCGATAACGATTTGACCGACAACGAACAACCGATTTACGGCAAGAGCCGTTTCATCCAATCTTTAGCGCCGCTTAAGTCAATTTTTGATTTGCGGCGTTTTGAACGGCGACCAAA
Organism: Anaerolineales bacterium; assembly: GCA_024763295.1. GTDB lineage: Bacteria > Chloroflexota > Anaerolineae > Anaerolineales > Villigracilaceae > Desulfolinea. The sequence continues at coordinate 4,792 of JANTFU010000039.1, read as the reverse complement.
GCGAGCATCACGGTCGTTTTCCTGTTCGGTCAACGCCCAGCGCAGTAAACCTACACCAGTCGAATATGCCGGGGAGTAGAGCTGGTCTACCATTCCGTTCAGGTTTTCGGGCTGCGCGATGCGGACGGGCATTCCGAGCACTTCGCTCGCCAGATCGCGGATGCCGGGTAGGGCGCTTGCACCGCCGGTCAGTACCATGCCTGCGGGCAGCAAGCCATCGTAACCGGAACGCTTGATCTCTTGTAGCGCAATCTCGAATATCTCGGCAACGCGCGCTTCGATAATATGCGCCACTTCCTGTCGATTGATATCGACCATTTCTTCTTCGCCAAAGGGGCGAATGGCAAAATAATCTTCGGCGCCCACATCCGCGCGGATGGCGTAACCATGCTGAAGTTTGATCTCTTCAGCCTGCTCAACCGATAAGCGCAAGCCATGGGCAATATCGCCGGTTACATGGTTGCCGCCTACCGGTAGCACGATTGTATGCCAAACTTTGCCTTCAACGTAAATCGCCATGTCGGTTGTGCCGCCGCCAATATCGCAAACGACGACGCCCATCTTACGTTCACTATCGCGCAAGACCACTTCTGCCGAAGCAAGCGGATTGAGCACAAATTGCTGCACTGCCACGCCCGCCGCACTGACACACTGATACAAATTTTCGACGGTTGCAGTGGAGGCGGTTACGATATGGGTTTCGATCTCAAGGCGGTAGCCGTGCATCCCCAAGGGGGCACGAATGCCGTCCTGCCCATCTACCGTGTAACCGCGCTGCACAACGTGAATGACTTCGCGGTTATGTGGAATAGCGACCGCGCGAGCCGAATCAAGCGCGCGTGCAATATCAAATTCATCAATTACATCACCGGTGACAGAAACAACACCACGACTATTAATCGAGGAAACATGCGCGCCCGCCATACTGACCAGCGCGGAGGTGATTTCTAATCCGGAGCTGCTTTCAGCACGCTCTACAGAGCGCGCAATCGCTTGTGTGGCGGCATCCAGATCGATGATGACGCCTTTTTGGATGCCCTGTGAAGGCTCGATGCCCACACCCATAATGCGCAGCACGCCGCCATCTTCCACGCGCCCCACCAGCGTACAGACTTTGGTTGTTCCTACATCAATACCGACAATAATCTCTTCCATCGTTCTTACGGTTCCGTTCTGTAATACGGGGCGTCAGGGTACGCCACATTGACAAGCACCGGCTGGATATTATTGGCGACCAACCAGTTGGAAATAGTCTCATAAAGCCGTAATTTTAACCCAAAATCTTCGGTCATATCGCCCAGTTCTACAAGCCAGCCGCGCGGGTCTTGCCAACCCAAGCCAACGCTAGGATCGTAGGTGATGGCAGCCCCCTGCGGTACATAAGGCACCAAAGCGCGGAGGGCAGCCACCACGTTCGGGTCGAGATAGGCGGGTGGCGCCCAAGGGTCAAGATTCGCCGCGTCCATAGCGGGAGCAGGCGGACGTCCAAGTGCGTTTACGACAATCAGTTGATCGCCATGTCCTTCTGCCTGAAAAGCGACGCCTTCGTCATCGATCCATGCCATTTTCCCATCCTGTTTCCAGACGAGAACCGGCTGACGCTCGGTGACCGCAACGCGCACGACATTGGGCAGGCTGATCGTTATCTCAACATTTTTCAGAATTGGATAGCGGAGCAGTAACTCGCGCTCAAGTTTTGTGGGCTGCAACGAGAAAACGGATTTACCTTCAAGGTTAAGGGCTTCGCTAATCGCTTCACTGCCGAGATAGGCGCTGCCGCTAATTTGCGGCGCAGCGACCAGAAAGTAAGGCATCGTCCACATCAAGTACAGCGCAACGGTTAGCAAGACAACCAAAAAAGCGGAAAGGGCGCGCCACTCGATTCGGGGCATTTGCAGATCAACCGCCGGGGATTTGGCGAGCTGACGCGGCTTAGGCAGAATCGCGGCAGCGTTCAGCTCGAAAGAGCGCGGTTTGGTATTGTGCTTCTTCGGTCCGATGAAGGTGGTTGCCTTCGAGGGGCGGAAAGGTTCCACCGGCTCGTAGATCGGCATCTCAGCGACGTTTTCATAACGCTGTGTTTTTCGTCGCTGGCGGACGCGTTCTGCACGGGAGAGTTCTTTTTTCTTGCTCATTTTTTGTTATCCGGTTTTCCTGATACCTGTTTCCTGATACCTAATACCTGATACCTGATACCTGATACCTGATACCTATTTCCTAATACCTTCTCTTAATTCGGTCTCGTTCCGCCTTACGCTCCAGCGCCAACTCGACTAGGCGGTCAATTAGCTTGGGATAGGGCAACCCGCTGGCGTCCCAGAGTTTGGGGTACATGCTGATTTCGGTAAAGCCCGGAATGGTGTTGACTTCGTTAAGATAAAACTCACCGCTTTCTTTATCCAGTAAAAAGTCAACGCGCGCCATCCCGGCGCAGTCGATGGCTTTGTAGGCTTGGACGGCGATTTTACGCATGGCTTCAGCCGTCTTTTCGGGAATCGGCGCTGGAATCATCAATCCCGAAGTGCCATCCACATATTTTGATTCGTAAGAGTAAAACTCGCGGCTGGGTTTCACTTCGCCGGGCACGGAGGCTTCGGGATTGTCGTTGCCCAAAACAGCAATTTCAATCTCACGAGCGTTTACGCCATGTTCGACCAAAATGCGGCGGTCGTACTGTGCGGCTTCTAGCAAACCTTCGCTCAGACTGGAGCGATTGTCACATTTGCTAACACCAACCGATGATCCCATATTGGCGGGCTTCACAAAAACGGGATAGCCGAGTTTTTCAACTTCTTCGATCACGGCATCCATTTCGTTTTCGATTTCAGCGCGTAAGACCAAAACGCCATCCACAACGGGGATATTGTTGGCAAGCATCACATCCTTGAAGATGCCCTTATCCATGCCAACCGCTGCGCCGGTCACGCCTACGCCAACATAAGCCACATCCGCCAATTCGAGCAATCCCTGCATGGTGCCGTCTTCGCCATAAGTGCCGTGCATGACGGGGAAGACCACGTCAAAATCGCTGAGAGGTTCGTGTTGCGTGTTGCGTATTGCGTAAAGCCCTTTTTGCGTGGGGTCGGGCGAAAAGATAACCGGTTCAAGTTCTTCTTGCAATTCGCCGGAGAGTACATCCAAAGCATTCTCGCCGGTCATCCATGCGCCATCGTGCGTGATGCCGATTTGCAGCACGTCATATTTATCCATATCGAGCGCCGCCAGCACCGATTTCGCCGAGTTAAGCGAAACTTCATGCTCGCCGGAGCGCCCGCCGAAGATGAGGGCGAGTTTTAATTTGGAGGAATTTGTATTCATAGTTGGTTTCCAAGTTCGTATTGCGTATTGCGTAGTTCGTAATGACTTTGAAAAATTACGCTATACGCATTACGAAATATGTTAGGGCATCGGCACATCGGCTGAAAGCTTCACCTGATAGACGCCGCTTTCATCTTTAATGGCTTTGCCGCGTTGTTTTGGGATCATCGTCAACAGCAGGCGAATGATATTTTCCAACAAATCAAAACGATGCTGAAGCACATCTTCACCAAGAAGATGACGAGCTTTGTGATACCAATCGCGACATTCGCGTGCTGAACCAAGTGAGTATTCATAAAATCTAGCGCGATCTTTACCTGTTCCACGAGAATAGCCTTCTGCGATATTAGCGCTAATTGAACCTGAAGCACGATAAAGCTGGTCAGACAGGCTCCACATACGGCGGTCTTGCTGCAATTTTGTCACATCATGCCAACTCAAATCACCAAGAAAAAGCGCGAAACGATAAACGCTCATTTTCCAAAGCGGATCTGCTTTTATCGTTTCAGGGATTTCCTGCTCCCATGCTTGGTAATTCATCTCATCTCCAAAATCATTACGCAATACGCATTACGCAATAATCTCAATCTCTAACTCCAGCTTGACACCAAACTCATCAAAAACTTTCTGCTGTGCCAGTTCAACTAAGGCAATCACATCACTCGCCTTCGTTTCGCCATGATTGACGAAAAAATTCGCGTGTACCGGGCTAATTTCTGCGTTGCCGATGCGCGTGCCTTTCAGCCCTGCCGCTTCAATTAAGCGTCCGGCATAGTCGCCTGCGGGATTTTTGAACATCGATCCCATGCTCGCGCCGGGGGGCTGCGTCTCTTTTCGTTTTTGGATGAAAGACCGCATCCGCGCCTGGATTTCGGCTGGGTCGCCCTTTGTGAGCTTCAGTTCCGCCGAAAGGATGACGGCGTTAACCGCCTCCCCTTTCAGTTTGCTGCTGCGATAGGCGTATTCCATCTCGTCAACAGACCAGGTCTCACGGCTGGTTTCGGTCAGCAACTCGGCTTGGATTAAGTTCCCAGCCATATCGCCGCCAAAGGCACCGGCGTTGCCGTAGACCGCGCCGCCGAGCGTGCCGGGGACAGTTGCTGCCCATTCAAGGCTTCCCAAGCCCTTCGTCGCCGCGAGATTCGCCAATCGGCTCATCGTCACGCCGGATTCTGCCCACACGGAATTCCCGTTAAAGCGAATCGCTTTGGCTTTGTTCAACACGACCACGCCGTGAAAACCCTCGTCGCTGATGAGCAGATTCGAGCCGCCACCCAGCAAAAGATAGGGGGCGTCCATTTCCCAAAGTCGGGAAATGGTCTCCGCCAACTCATCTGCCGAGTAGACGGTAATCAGCGCATCCGCTTCCCCGCCGATACGCGCAGAGGTATACGCTGCCAGAGAGATATTCTCTTGCAACTTATCGCCAAAAGCGGCGCGTAGGGAAGGGAGAGATAAGGGTTTCATTTTTATA
>JANTFU010000038.1 GCA_024763295.1 Anaerolineales bacterium | reverse complement strand
GCCGGGGCGCGGCACAAACTCGAAGTACGCCTCATCTTTGAACCGGTCGGCGTTCAACGGGGCATGCGTCTCCGCAAAGAACTGCTCCTAGACGGTATCAAGCGTCCAGCAAGTGAGATCATCGGCAGCTTTAACGCCGTGCTCTTCGTCCCGCAGATGTCCCAAATCGTCGAGGGCGGTCCCGATAATCGGCGTCGCTATCTCAATCAGACCCTCGCGCAAATTGTCCCCGCCTACGCGCGCACGCTTAGCGAATATGCCCAAGCCATCACACAGCGCAACGCCTTGCTTAAGCAGCTTGCCGAGCGCGGCGGCGACCCCGACCAACTTTTTTACTGGGACGAAACCGTCGCCGATCGGGGCGCAAAACTAATCCTGTGGCGCATTCAAGCCATCCGCGAATTGGAAGCCTTCGCTGCCCGCATCCATCACGAGTTGACGCATGGCGCAGAAGTCTTGCGACTGGATTATCGTCCCGCCTTCGACCCGCTGCCCAGCCCTGACAATCAACTCGCCCTAAAAATGACCGCCCCTGCGGATCGCTCGCACCTTGAGCTTGGTTCCATTAAAGAAGGTTTTCTCGCCGCCCTGAAAGCCATCCGCGCCGAAGAGATCGCGCGCGGCGTGACCACGATTGGTCCCCACCGCGACGAGTTGCGTTTCCTCGCCAATGCCATCGACCTCGGCGACTACGGCTCGCGCGGACAGATGCGCACCGCCCTACTCTCGCTCAAACTCGCCGAAGTGGACTGGATGAAAGCCCGCTCCGGCGAATATCCCGTCATCCTGCTCGACGAAGTGATGGCAGAACTTGACCCGCAACGCCGCGCCGACCTGCTTCAATATCTCGGCAAAGCCGAGCAATCTCTGCTCACAACAACCGATCTTGGTCTTTTCACCGAAAATTTTGTGGAGAATGCGGAAGTGTGGAATGTAGTCAACGGGACGGTCAATAAGGGAAGATGATGAAATCAAAATGGATTTGGCTCATTGTACTTGGCATTTTTCTTTTAACCGCCTGCAAACCCATAACACCCATCCCAACACCTACATTACTTCCTTCGGCAACGCCGTCGCCAACATTAACCCCAACACGAACACCAACGATTACACCTGTACCAACACTAACGCCCCAGCCTAAAGAAAGGGGAATTTTTACCTTCAATATAAATGGGGAAAATTTGCAACAAATTTTGGTAGGCGATTATAACTTGCCAAGATTTACCCCTGACGGACAGAAATTTTTTGTAGTTGAAAGGAAAGGGGATATATCTAATTTATTGATTTATGACCGTGAAACTGATGATATCTTGGTGTTGTATTCTGTTACGGGAGAAATTAAATCTGTTGAAGTTGCACCAGAAAAAACGCTTCTTGCTTTTCTTGTAAAAAATAACAAAGGGACAGAAATGATTATTTTTGATTATGGAAAAGCAAAAGAGATCGAGAGATATTTAGCTCCAGAAGGCTTTCTTATCAATACACCTTTGTCATGGTCATATAATGCCCAACAGATTGCCTTCACTCAATGCACCGAATACGACCAGAACCATCATCGTGAATGTCATGTACATACATGGAATACAGAGCGTGGGGAAAAACCGAATCCCATAAGCGCTTATGAGGTTGAGAATAGTTGGCATCCTCAATGGTCGCCAAGCGACGTGCGCCTTGCCTTCTGCGGAGGTGAAGAAGTATTTTCTTGTAATCTTTATATTATTGATCTTCAACAAACTCTACCTAAACTCATAAATTTAGAAGTAGTCTCAAACACGGCATTTCTTTGGACCCCTGATGCTTCACAATTTTTGCTAGATGGCGTAATGGTTCCCAAAATTTTTGATATTGAAAGCAAATCCAAGGAAAGGCTATTTGATGGAGGAATTGGTCACTATACCCCTATTGCCTGGCTCCCAAATGGGATAACAATTCATCTGGCGGGAGGGGGCTGTGGTACCGAAACGCACATAGTCTTTTTTGACCCCTCTCAAGAAAAAGGAGACCCTTATCGCGGCATTCCACCTTATTATTCATATTTTAGCGGTTCGTGGATCACACAATTCGCCCCCGACTTTTCTAAATCTACGAATGAAATTACCTTTGTCGGGATTTATAACCCAACCGTTCCTCATCCTTGGGACTGATTTATAACCTTCCAACCTTCAAACCTTTAACCTTACAACAAAGGAGTAAAAATGCCCGTCAAACAATTTTCTGATGTCGAACCGACCCCCATCACCGCCGCCAAAGACACCACCATTCAGGTCTTGATTTCATCTGATGAAGCGCCGCATTTCGCCATGCGCCGCATCGAAATGAAACCGGGCGGATCAATGCCCCTGCACACCAACGAAGTTGAGCATGAACAACTCGTTCTCAGCGGGCGCGGGCGCGTCGTGCTCGGCGACGAAGTCCACGAAGTAGCCAAAGATTCCGTGCTCTACATCCCCGCCGGCTTGAAGCACTCTTATGAAACCATCGGCGACGAATCCTTTGTCTTCATGTGCCTCGTGCCCAACAAACCGGACGTGACAAAAATTTGCGAATAGCAAACCTTACCTTTTTCGGCTCACAGTCCACTTGTGCGTATCTCTGCCCTTGTGGATATTTTTCGGGTTCGGGACGTCAATGCCCTTGCTCCCTGCAAATCGTAGTTAGCCCGTCTCGGCTCAGTTTCGGCGGCGTTGACACTCGCGCAATTCCAGATGCGTAGTTGAGGATGTGACGTTCGCAGTCGAAGAGTGGTTTTGTTGAGAACACCATCCTTCGATGACCCGTTTCCCGTTGGTCGTTGCCCCGCTCGTGAGTTGTATTGTGTTAGCTTTCACATATTTTCTATAAGAGCATTTGATGGCTTACGCTCAGTGCTGATTATTTTTGCGACACTTCAAGCGCCGCTTGTGCCATGAGCGGGATCATCCTGCCCAGCGCGGCAAAACGCTGATCTTGAGTCTGCCCGCGATGGTAGCGGATATAAATTTGGGCAATGATCACGGTCAGGCGGAATAAACCCAGGGCGTGATAGAAATTAATGTCATGGATCGGTCGCCCGCTTTGGGCTGCATAGCGTTCCACCAGTTCTTTGCGCGTCATAAAGCCCGCGTCGAGGGGCATCATCGCCATCGAGCGGAAGTAGGGCGGATCGGTCGGGTCTACCCAATAAGTGAGCAGCGCGCCCAAATCATTGAGCGGGTCTCCCAACGTACACATATCCCAATCAAAGATAGCCACCACCTTGCGGGGATCGGCTGCATCAAACATGACGTTATCCAGCTTGTAATCATTATGAACCAGAGATGCCGCAGAAGCGGCGGGCTGATTCGATTTCAACCAGCGATATATGGATTCCATCTCTGCGACTTCCTCGGTTTTGGCAGTCTGCCAACGCTTGTACCAACCTTCAATCTGTCTGGTGATAAAACCATTCGGCTCGCCCAAGTCCTCCAAGCCCAGCGCCGCGTAATCGATAGCGTGAAATTCTGCCAGCGCATCCACTAGGGCTTCACTCATCCGTCGGGCGGCATCGGGGGTGTCGGCATATTCTTGCGGTATGGATTTACGAACCACAACGCCTTGCCTGCGTTCCATGACAAAAAAATCTGCGCCAATAATTGCCGGATCATCGCAGTAGATAAATGCTCGCGGCGCATAAGGGAAAGCGCGATGTAGCACGGATAAAACCTTATATTCACGCGCCATATCATGGGCAGATTTGGCAATTGGTCCCAGCGGAGGTCGGCGCAAGACATATTGGTGTGTGCCATAGTCCAAGAGATAGGTGAGATTTGCCGCGCCGCCTCCAAATTGGCGTACAATCGGCGGGTGGGTAGCGCCGGGGAGCTTATCGTTGAGATACGCTGCCAGTTTCCCCTCATCAAGCCTTTCGTCCGCGCGTACCGGAATTGTATCTGTATGTTGAGCGGTTGACATTCTATGATCCCTTTACGATGCGTAGCGCCGTAAAATCCTCCGAGCGACAGAGCGCTTATGAACCTCGTCCGCGCCGTCGTAGATGCGAGCCGCACGTTCGTGGCGGAACCAGTAGGCGATGGGGGTTTCGTCGGTCACGCCTAAGGCGCCGTGCGTCTGCAAGGCACGGTCTAAGACCCGTTGCAGCACTCCGGCAACGTGAAATTTGATCAGTCCGACTTCTTCGCGGGCGGCATATTGTCCTTTTTGGTCAATTTTATGGGCTGCATCCAACACCATCAGGCGGGCGGCGTTGATTTCGGCGCGTGACTCGGCGATCCAGTTTTGAATGGTTTGCTGCTCCGCCAAGGGATGTCCGGGGGCAACTTCCCGCAGGGTGGCATGTTCGCACATCAAATCGAAGGAGCGTTCGCAGATGCCGATCCAGCGCATACAGTGATGGATGCGCCCCGGTCCGAGCCGCTCTTGAGCTATGGTGAAACCGCTCCCTTCCGGACCGAGGCGGTTGGTTTGCGGTACCCGAACATGGTCGTAGGTGATTTCGCAATGACTCGCCCAACCTGCGCCGCGTTCGCCCATCACCGATGTTTTACGCACTAAGTGGAAGCCAGACGTATCTACCGGGACGATAATCTGGCTGGCGCGTTGATATTTTTCGGCTTTCGGGTCGGTAATTGCCATCACAATAGCGAAATTTGCCCCTTCTGCGCCGGTTGAAAACCACTTATTGCCGCTGATGATGTAGTCGTCTCCATCTTTGACGGCGGTTGTACTCATCCATGTCGGATTGGAACCGGGGTTTTCCGGCTCTGTCATCGAGAAACAACTGCGAATATCGCCCGCCAAAAGCGGCTGGAGATATTTTTCCTTTTGTTCAGGCGTTCCATGCTCAATCAGAATTTCCATATTTCCGGCATCGGGCGCTTGGCAGTTGAGCGCATAATGTCCCAATATGGAGCGTCCCAATATCTCGCTGACCATCCCATGTTCCACCAACGTAAGCCCCATGCCGCCGTATTCTTGGGAGATTTGCGGCAGCCAAAAGCCCAGCGATTTTGCCATTTGTCGCTTTTCATTCAAGTGCGTCATCATTTCAGCGTATTGGTGATTCAAAAAAAGAGGTTCAAGGGGAATGATTTCTTTCTCGATGAACTCGCGAATGGTGGAAAGGACTTTTTTTAGCTCGGATGAAGGTTCCATTTTGTCTCCTTGATTTTCTTAGGATGGTTAAGTGTAGTAGTTTCGCCAAGTTTAAAAGCAAGCTGAAAAGAGTTTGTTTTGTCCGAATTTGTTGCGTGGTGCGTAAGTCAAAAAAACATTACGAAATACGCAACACGCAACACGCTTTAAGCTAATTTCACAACTCAAAGAGCGTAAACACGAAAAAGGCGAAACTAAGTTGATTTTTTAGACATGAATAGATGTGCCAACCAGTTGTCCCCCATCAATGCTGAATATGGCACCGGTCACAAAACTGGATGCCGGGGCAGCTAGGTAGAGGGCTAATCCGGCAATTTCTTCCGGTTCCGCCATGCGCTTTTGGGGAATGGTATTGATGACGGCATCGTTAAGTTGCTGATTCTGCCACAGGGCGGCGCTGAATTTGGTCTTGACGAATCCCGGCGCAATCGCATTGACCTGAATGTTAAATTCTGCCAACTCTGCGGCGAGAACTTTGGTCAACATGAGGACAGCCGCTTTACTGACGCTATACACGCCCATCATCGGCTGCGGTTCCAGCCCGGCGATTGACGCCATGTTGATGACTTTCCCTCCGCCGCGTGCTTTCATGCTATCTACGCAGGCTTTGACGACGCGAAAATAGCCTTTGAGATTCACGTCCACGATCTTGTCCCAATGACTCTCGTCGGCTGTTAGAATCGGACCAAAATGGGGGTTGGTTGCCGCGTTGTTGACGACAATGTCGATTCCGTCAAAGGCGGCAGTTGCTTTTTCCACTACAGTAGAAATCGCCTCCGCATTACCGGTGTGTGCTGCTAGAGGGAATGCTTCGCCTCCTGCTGCATGGATACGTTGCGCAACGCGATCCAAATCAGCTTGTTTTCGACTTGTAAGCACAACCTTGGCACCAGCTTGAGAGTAAGCCACAGCAATTGCCTCCCCAATTCCACGAGATGCGCCTGTGATTAAGGCAACTTTGCCGGACAAGTCAAACTGCTGCTGAATCTTCATAGCATGATTTTCCTCTTGGAGTTTTATATGAATTCATTAATTATAGCATTGGTTTCGATTTCCACTTTGTTCGGTTGCCTTTGCTAAAAAATGGTTTGAAAACTATTTATGCACCATAATATGCTGCAAAGAACCGCGAATTTACGCTAATCATTTGCGCTTTCAAGGATGTTTTTGGCGTAAATTCGCGGTTATTTTATCTTTTACAAGGGGGGCGTTGCTGAAGGAAACACTTTTCAAACAGTTTTGAGCGGCATCGAAGGATTCGTCAGTTTTGCGAGTTAGATGACACGGGGCACTAACTTGTTAGAGCTGCAATGACCCAGCTAGTTATCCGCATATTTTGCCCCCACCCAGCCTCTCCGAAATCCCATATTTTGGCATTTCGGGAGACTGAGGGGGGCAGTTTTGGACAGTCGATGGTCTTTTTTCGAAGAGCGTGATTACAAAAGCCAGTAGAGACAGTTTATTTCAGGATGACCCAATCGACGAAGTGTACATCTTCGATAAATTCAATGAGATTTATTTTCGTGAGGTTTATGCTGTGTACCATGCCCTTTTCTTGGACGAAGAAACGTCGTCCATCTGCTTGCCAAAGCATTTTCTCCAAATTTCCAGCATAGTAGACTTCAAATTCTCCACTGTTTTCTAATTTGTAAAGGAGGGTGTACCCATTTTCATCAGGAATGGAGATTTTATACTGCCATGCCCCGCCGGGCGAGGTGAGCAAGGGTAAATCGTCGAGTTCCGTGCCGCTAACTTCTCCCGTTGTTGTCAATAGATAGGTTTGATCGCCATCACTAAAAGAGAAGACTTCAGAGAGCGGATGCCAAGCCAGATGCGCACCACAACTTTCAGCTACTTTTTTCGGCGTGGCATCGGATGCGGCGAGGAGATAAAGCCCGCCATTGCTTTGCCCATTATATTCGGCTTCATCGGGATTCAGACAGATTGCTGTTGTGCGGGTTTTTGGATCGAAGCTAGCCGCTGTGAAGTAGCCATCCCAGATAGACTCGCTTTCGCCGGTCGTGAGGTTGAATGCGTTTAAATTGAATGCTCCCAGTGTATTCCAAGCATAAAAGATATATGTCTCTGCATCGCGCCAGCCGAGGAAATTTGCTGTAGCATCCGGGAAGAAATCTGTATACATGCGAGGTTGTCCTGCATTTGCTTCGGCTTCTATCACGCCTATACTTTTGTCATAACTAGCAGCATCCCAAAAGAGCAAACGGCTGCCATCGGGTGACCAGGAAAAACCATAGAGCGGTTCGGTTCCCTGAGTTAGGCGGGTAAGCTCGCTGCTACTGGCATCGTAGAGATATAGATCAAGAGAAGGGCTTTCCAGCGCAGCCAGAAATGCCAATTTGCTGCCATCCGGTGACCAAGCAGGGCTGCCGATGGCGACTTTACGGGCTATATCTTCGTAATCATAGCCTGAGAGTGCATCAAAACCTGCGCCCATTAACAGGGTGATAAATTCCACCTTTCCGGAAGGCAAGGTAAGCAGGTACAGATTTAGCCCCTTGAGATTGGCTTCATCTTCGACTTCTACAATTGCGACCCTGCCACCCTGTGGGGCAATAGAGATATTGCTTACCTGTTCACCCTGTGCATTTTGATAAAGATTGATGCTGTTAAATTTAGCACTATCGGGCAAACTGACCGGATTGTGCCCTGTTTCATCTCGGATATAAATCCCGTCCGAAGCAACCTGCAACATCCACGGACCTGTGGGGGAAATATCTAAGCTCGCTGCCGCAGGTTCTTCCCGATGTGTATCTGTGGGTTCTTCCGGGGAAGTATCTACGGGTGCAGGTTCTGCTTCAGTAAGCGGTTCGTCTGCAACGGGTGCCGCCGCAGGTTTTGTTCCTAGAATCGAACATGCAATCATAATCAGGGGAAGAAAGATCAATAGCCATTGCTTTTTCATTGTAGAGGCTCCTTATAAATGTGTGGTTTTTCTTCGTATCGAAGTGAGCCTATTATCTTATAGAGGTCTCTCGAAATTCTCTTAATTTATGAGGGAAAAGCAGAAGCATTCCCGCCACTTTTCTCTCCTATCTCAATATCTTCACCATTTGGTAAAAAACTGAGAGATGCTCCCAATCAGTCCGAAAACTCTGGGAAAGTCCAAATTTTAGCGGAGATTGAGTAGCTGGGCACAGCTTCACCGTGTCAAGCGTATCGAAATCGTAGCGAGTTGTAGGAAAGCACTTGTCAAATAACACCCACTATGGTTTCGATACGGTTGCCGATGGTACTGTCAGCCTACTTAATCACCGCTTTGCGGTAGTTTGGCAATTTTTAATATCTTTGATAAGTATCTGAGCAAAAGTTTTCTTGCATTCGTAATGCGACATTTATCTCGCTTTTCAGGGGCGCGGCGACATAAATGTCGCGCTACGTTTTACCAGATTACTTTTGCTCGATTACTTATTTCACACAGTGATAGGAAGGAATGGGTGTGTTTTGAGAGAAAAGCTCAAAACACACCCACATATCTTCTGCCTGCCTTGCAATGTATCAAGGAGCCAATCCGCTCAGTTTATTCATCTAACTCGAAGACTACATAATCGAGCAAAACTTCATTGGGCGCTTCTCCTATGTCGACCAAAACAAGAATATACTCACCTGTGGATTTCGCCCGCTGATATATATATAAATCAGAACTTTCACTTACGGGGAGGCAATAGTCCACCTTAGGAAGTTCTTCCTGTATCTCATCTAACAAAATAGTTTTTATGACTCGTGGGTTAGAAAGGAGAGCGACAACTCCCTCATTGACATGATTGACATAGTCGTCGCCATATAGACCGCGTAAATTAAATAAATATTGTCCACCGCTTTGCATGCCGCCATCCTGCCCTACATTACTCATACAGAACAAGGCACTGTCGTCTTCGTACTCAAGGTATAAATCTCCACCGATGTAAGAACCCTTTTTCTTTGTAAGAAAATCATAGCTATCGCCCTCTTTTAAAGTGACCGTATCCGAGTCGATAATCTTGGGTTTTGGGTACACGGTGATATACACTGTCATAGGATCGCTGGCTCTTTTTTGTGTGTCATACGCGGTTAAATAAAGGGTATATTCTCCTTCCTTTTCCGGTGTCCAGGTTAATGTTTGCTCTAATCTGCTTTCTCCTTGTTGAGCATTAGCATCGCCATAAGAGGCTAGAGATTGCCCGTTGGCGCTATTTAACGTCATCTCAACAAAAGGGACCCCAAGCGTGCCCTTTGCAAGAAAAGTAATTTCAACTTTATCTCCTGCGATAAAACTTCTTTTCATGGTGTCGGCAGAGGACAATTTGATGCTGATCGTTGGTACTACGGTAGGCGGAACACTGGTAGGAGGAGCTAAGACAGCCACAGTTGGATATACAACTGCAGTTGGCTGTGCAACGATATTTGTCAGATCACTCAGGCTACATGCCATTGAAAGCGTCATCAGCGTGAGTACCAGCCAGAGATTATTTTTCGAGAATTTAATTTTTGGGGTGTTCATTTTTTCTCCTTTTTAGATAAGTTGCCTAGTGGATAAAGAACCGCATCGCGCGTGCTTTGGACTTGGATTGCTCCCAAGCATTTTCTCGGCGTGGGCAAAAAATATTCGCGCCGAAAAAATGTTGAAAATGCCCCGCCCCCTGCATGGAAATAGGAGCTTGCATCGATGCTAATAACCTGAGTTTCGGATAAGTCCAACGAGTTGTTTTTTGCCACAGATTGCACGGATTTCACAGAAAAATGTGTTCAAAATCTGTGAAAATCGGTGCAATCTGTGGCGATTTTCATGGCTATTGTTTTATCCGAAGTTGATGGTAAATATTTTTTTTTATTTTCTCAGTTTCAATTTCTCCAGATTAGGCTTGTTTATGGTAAATTGAAAACCGTACAAAATAAGAAGACACCAAGAGGGTCAATTGAATCTACTTCGAAAAGTATGTACTCGCCTGGGGCTTGACTGCGTTTGAAAAGATACAAACCTTGTTCTTCTAAATCAACCCCAGTTGTAGAAATACCGGATTGCACTTCAGGAGAAAGAACTTTCTTAATGACAACCGGCTTCGTAATCAACTCATCAACGTTAAAATACTCAGCGATATCTAATTCTCCCGGGGCGTAGAGGCGGATGCCTCCAACTTGGGGTGGATTATCTGCCCATGCGCTGTATGTGCCATCATTATTACGAGAAATATATAAATCTCCTCCTGTAAGTTCTCCGATTTTCTCCGCCATGAAATCGTAACTGTCTCCCGGAGACAAGAATATACCATCATAAATAAGAATCTCCGGCTTAGCGTAAACATTAACGTTTATTTTAGCTGCTTCGCTGGCAAGGTTGTTCACGTCATAAGCGGTTAAAGTCAGCGTGTATTCTCCGGATTCATCTGGAGTCCATACTAAACTAGTTTCTAGGGTTGTTGTTTCTAGTGCTGTGCCCGGTTGACCTTCACGAACTGTCGAGTGTCTATCTTCATTGTCTATCGCCAACTCAAAATAGGATAAACCAGCATCAGCGTAGCCAACGACCACAACATTCTCTTCTTCGCCTACTATGCTTATTGTATTGGCATCTACAAGTTCAATTGTTGGTAGCTGCGGCGTCGGTGATGCAGTTGGTACAATAGCCGCGGTTGGATATACAACTGAAGTTGGCTTTGTTAGGTCACTCAGATTACAAGCCATTGAAAGCATCATAAGCATAAGTATCAGCCAGAGATTATTTTTCGGGAATTTAAAAGTTTTGGGGTTCATTTTTTCTCCTTTTGGACATAAATTACTTTGCGGATGAAGAACCGCGTCGCGCGTGTTTTGGGCTTGGGGGCTGCACCCAAGCATCTTCGCGGCGAGAACGGAAGGATGCCCTTTCCAAGACAATGCTCTTTTATGGCACCCAAGTGCAGGTCAGGTGCGTTGCGGTTTTTTATCCAAAAATATAGTTCTGATTCTTTATCCACCACAACCGGAATAATCGTAGGTGGAAACCCATGAGGCGCTTTCGTTGCCCAAGGAATCCGCAGCGGCGAAGTAATACTCGATAGAGCCTAGCGGAGTCTCGAAGCCGTCGTTTACAGAGACCCCGGCTTGCGATTGCCAATATTCGCTGGAGAGTTCGTTCATCGAAATTGAGTTCCAGCCTTCGCCGTTTTTGTTGTAAAAGAATTCTGCCCAGCTCACACCGGATTCATCGCTGATGCCGGCTTCTCCGTAGAACTCGCAACTTTCCCAAACCAGATTTGCCCAGCTGAAGCTCGGACCTGTGCTATCTGCGGGGACGGGGGTATCGGTTGGCGCTTCTATTTCGTAAACTTCGACATAAGCCTCATAAACGGAGGTGCTATTGTCCATTTCATCAACGTGTAATTGGTAGGTGTAGCTTTGGGATGGACATTCAGAATCACTGCCACTGGCATTGATCGGGTTCCCTTCAATATATGCTGCCTGATAATTGCCGGTGATATTCCAATTGAGCGTGGTGCAATCCCCTTGGTTGAGATAGGGCGGGGCTGCCCAAAACTCAACATCTGCCTTAGCATACGATACCGGCGTGGATGTTGCCGTGTCTGCCGGAATCGGCGTAGGCGTATTTGTGTTTGTGGGGATGGCTGTGGGGGTTCGGGTAGGCTCGTCCGGTGCGAGGGTGGGGAGTTGGGTTGCCGTTGATGTCGGAGGTGAGGCGGGAGACTCGGCTTTGACATTTGACGCACCACAATTGACGACACAAAAACGTAAGCTGCTCGGCGCACCGTTGCCGGAGGAGGCAAAGATGGTATATTCGCCCTCTGCGGGAGGTTGCCATTGCACTTCAGTGCTGACCAAATTGGGGTTGCCGCCTGTAAGCGAAAGAAGCTGCCCTGTAGGGACTTCTTGACCATTTATCGTGATTTTAATGTCGGATACGCCGCTTGCGTTCGCGGCATAAACCACGATGGGAATACTGCCCATTTGGAAAACTTCACCTTCGGGAGGATATTCTATCCATGTTTTTGGACCTTCATCGAGAGAATCGATAGAGGTTTCGCCTGTCCCACAGGCGCTGAGGAATAAAGCGAAAACCAAAAAGACGAAGAGAAGTGTTCGATATTTATTTGTATTCATTTCATTGCCTTCCTTTTTTATCGTAACTACCTACGTCATTGCGAACCCCGATGCTTTTCGGGGTGAAGCAATCCCCTAACTGTACGGGAGACCGCTTCGCAAAGCTGAGCTTTACCCAG
>JANTFU010000037.1 GCA_024763295.1 Anaerolineales bacterium | reverse complement strand
GAAGCAAAAGATAATCCGAAAGTGCTTGAAGCCGCCGCTGGCGATTTGGCGACCATTACCGGGCAGCGCCCCGTGATGACCAAATCGCGCAAGAGCATTGCGAACTTCAAACTGCGTGAAGGTCTTACCATTGGCACCAAAGTCACCCTGCGTGGTGAAAAGATGTGGGCATTCCTCGACCGTTTGATTAATGTCGCTCTTCCGCGTGTGCGCGATTTTCGCGGTATTCCTGCCGATTCCTTTGATGGACGCGGCAACTATACCCTCGGTCTTAAAGATCAATTGATCTGGCCCGAAATTCAATATGACAAAATTGACAAGCTGCGTGGCATGGAAATTACCATTGTCACTACCGCAGAAAATGACGACCAAGCTCGCTCGCTTTTGACCATGCTTGGTATGCCGTTCAAAAAGGAAGCATAACTATGGCAAAAAAATGTATGCAGTATCGTGAAACGCGGCGTAAGTACCCCACCCGGGTGCGTAACCGCTGCCAGCGTTGTGGACGCCCTCGCGGCTATATCCGCCGTTTTGGCTTGTGTCGTATTTGCTTCCGTGAGTTAGCGCTGGAAGGAAAAATTCCCGGCGTTACCAAATCTTCGTGGTAGTCGGGTAGAGGTGAATTATGAGTGTTTCAGATCCTATTGCTGATATGCTGACCCGCATCCGCAACGCGGTTATGATCGGTCAGGCAACAGTTGCCATGCCCAGCTCCAAAATGAAGGTTCAGATCGCCAACATCCTCAAGGATGAAGGTTATCTTGAAAAGGTTGAAGTTGTCGATGGGGAACGACCCAACCAGCCGGTGCTGCGCGTGCGCATCAAATATGTTGGTAAACGTCGCGAACGCCAATCGGTTCTCACCGGTTTGGAACGTGTAAGTCGTCCGGGACGCCGTGTCTATACCAAGAAACAGGATATTCCCTGGGTTCTTTCCGGTATCGGCATTGCGATCCTCTCCACCCCCAAAGGTGTTATGACCGGGCAAAAAGCGCGGGCATTGGGCGTCGGTGGCGAACTCCTCTGTAAAGTTTGGTAGCAGGAGGCTATAAACGATGTCTCGTATTGGACGTATGCCCGTCGTCATCCCTGATGGCGTACAGGTGGATATTAAAGGCTCTTTTGTAAAAGTAAAAGGGCAAAAAGGTGAAATGCAGCGTCAGTTCTCGCATTTGATGGAAATCGCTCTTGAAGATGGGCAGGTTACCGTTAAACGGAAATCAGACCATCCCACAGAACGTGCCCTGCATGGAACGACGCGCGCTTTAATCGCAAATATGGTACAAGGTGTGAGCGGTGGCTTTGAACGTGTTCTGGAAATCCAGGGCGTTGGTTACCGTGCCGAAATGAAAGGTAGCACCCTTGTCTTGCATGTTGGCTACTCCCACCCGGTGGAGATTGTGCCGGTGGATGGAATCAGCTTTGATGCCGACCCCAAAGCCCGTTTGGTCAAGGTCATGGGCATGGATAAAGAACTCGTTGGCAAAGTTGCCTCCGAAATTCGTAAAATCCGCCCGCCTGAACCTTACCATGGCAAAGGCATTCGTTACCAAGGTGAACAAGTTCGCCGCAAAGCTGGTAAAGCTGGCGCTAAGTAAAGGAATACACTATGGCTGCTAAAAATCGTGCTGCTGCGCGCATCCGACGTCATGCTCGTGTGCGCAAACATATTTCCGGAACCCCTGAACGCCCGCGTTTGAGCGTTTTCCGCAGTCTCACCGGCATTTATGCCCAAGTGATTGATGATGCGGCAGGCAAAACCCTCATTTCCGCCTCAAGTATTGATAAAGAATTGCGCGGAAAAATGAAAGGGCTTAAAAAAGTAGAACAAGCTCGTTTGGTAGGCGAAGCCGTTGCAGAGCGTGCCAAAGAAGCCGGTATTACCCGTGTTGTTTTTGACCGTGGTGGCTTCCGTTACACCGGGCGCGTTAAAGCTTTGGCTGACGCTGCTCGTGAAGGTGGCTTGCAGTTCTAGGTATAAGTGGAGAATACTATGCCAAACTTCGATAAAAATAATAGTTTTGAAACAGACGAGCTTGATGAACGTATGATCGAGATCGCTCGCGTAGCGAAAGTGGTCAAAGGCGGTCGTCGCTTCCAGTTCCGCGCCACCATTGTGGTTGGCGACGGTAAAGGCAAGATTGGCATGGGCATTGGTAAAGCCAATTCCGTGCCGGATGCGATCCGCAAAGCCTCTGAGCGTGCGCGCCGTGATATTCATCGGGTCAATTTGTCTGGCACTACCATTGCCCATCAGACTTTGGGACGTGTGGCAGGTGCCCGTGTTTTGCTCAAACCTGCATCCCCCGGTACTGGTGTTATCGCCGCAGGTGGCGTGCGTGCTGTTTTGGAAGCGGCTGGAGTTAAAGATATTCTGACCAAATCCCTCGGCAGCAATAACGTGCTCAACGTTGTCAAAGCAACCTTTGACGCGCTTGAACAGTTGAAGTCACCAGCAGAAGAAGCTGCTCGTCGTGGTAAATCGGTCAAGGACCTGATGCCCTTCTGGGAGCGGAGGTAAGAGAACATGGCTAAGAAATTAAAAGTAACCTTGGTGAAAAGCCCCATCGGTTACAACAAACGCCAAAAAGCAACCGTACGCGCTTTGGGCTTGCGTCGCATGAACCATACTGTGGTACATGAAGACAAGCCTGCTGTGCGCGGCATGTTGAACAAAATCAGCCACTTGATCAAAGTAGTGGAAGAGTAGGATTTTCAAGATGAAACTACACGATCTTGCGCCGAACGAAGGCGCTAAAAAGAACAAAAAACGCGTTGGTCGTGGTATCGCAGCCGGACAAGGTAAAACTGCCGGACGTGGTCAAAAAGGTCAAAAAGCTCGTTCCGGTAGTGGCGGTAAGCTTTATCGCCAAGGTGGTAACCTGCCTTTCTTCCGCCGTTTGCCCTTCATGCGTGGTAAAGGTTTTACCAATATCAACCGCGTTGAGTATAACGAGATTAACCTTGATCAGTTAGCAGAAGCCTTTCAGGCAGATGCCGAAGTGACTCCCGAAACGCTCGAAACCGCTCGTTTGCTGCGTGACAAACGCAATCCCATCGTTATTTTGGGGCGTGGTGAAGTGAAGTCTGCGTTAAAAGTGCGTGTACACCGTGTTAGCAAAGGTGCTCAAGAAAAAATTGAAGCCGCCGGTGGCAGCGTAGAGTTGATCAACTAGCTTGTCGTAGGACAAGGAGACTTTTATGAAGTCGAAATTTTCTGGATGGCGCTACTTATGGACCTCGATTGATATTCGACGTAAATTGCTCTTTACGTTGGGTTTTCTGGCTCTGTACCGTGTAGCTGCCAATGTCCCTGTCCCGGGCGTAGATTTTGAAGCACTGGCAGCATTTCGGGCGAACCTCGGTGCCAACGGAACTTTCTTTAACTTTCTCGACCTCTTGTCGGGCGGTACCGTTTCGCAATTTTCGCTGTTGTCTATGGGCGTTTACCCCTACATTACAGCGCAAATTATCTTGCAGTTGCTCACCCCGATTATCCCTGCCCTGCAGCGCCGTATGGAAGAAGATCCGCGCGAAGGACAAAAATGGATGGAGAAGTGGACTTACATTTTGGCAGTACCGATGGCAGCCCTTTCAGCAATTGGTCAGGTCAACATCTTCAATTCCTATGCCAACCAATTAGGATTGTCCCAAATTATCCCGTTTGGTTTTAGCGGCGACTTGTTCCTCTCCTCGATTACTGTTCTTTTAGCGATGACAGGCGGAACCATGTTCGCCATCTGGCTTGGGGAACTGATCTCAGAATATGGGATGCGGAAACAGGGCTTGTCCCTCATCATTTTCGCCGGTATTGTTGTCAACCTCCCCAGCAATCTTGTCCGCTTGATGAGCGATGAGAAAACCCGCTGGATTTTGCTTGGCACGACCATCATCGTTTTGGTCGCTACAATTTTTGCGATCGTTTATGTCCAACAGGGACGCCGCAACATCCCCGTGATGTACCCCGGTCGCCGAATGGGCAACCGCATGTCCATGCCCGTTAAAGGCTCTTTGCCACTGATGGTCAACATGGCAGGCATGATTCCGCTTATTTTCGCCAGTGCAATTTTGCAGTTTCCTGCAATTGCAGCCAGCTACTTTGTTAGATCACAGATCGAATGGGTTGCAAAATTAGCGCAAAGTACACAGACAACCTTTAACGGTTCGGGCGGTGTTTATTGGTTACTCTACTTCCTTATGGTTGTGGTCTTTACCTTCTTCTACACTGACGTACTTTTTGCGCAGCAAAATTATGGCGACAACCTCAAAAGAATGGGTGCGCAAATCCCTGGTGTAAGTCGCGGTGCGCCTACTCAAAAATACCTGACCAAAGTGCAGCGTCGGATTACCTTACCGGGCGCACTATTCCTCGGTTTGGTTGCAGTACTGCCCTATTTGATGAAATTGGTAATCCCTGCCGTGAGTAATCAGGGCGCTGGCTTGTTGCTCGTTTCATCTGCCGGTCTGCTGATTGTTGTGGGCGTGGTTCGCGATGTTTTCCAAAACATTGACGCCGAATTGAAATTACACGGTTATCAAGATTCGATTCTCATTCGCTAAAGGAGAGCGTTTATGGCGACTTATATTGTTTTGCTCGGACCTCCCGGTGTGGGAAAAGGAACGCAAGCTGAAATACTAGCGAAGCAAACAGGATTAATACATGTCTCCACAGGCGATCTCTTCCGAGAGAACATTAAAAACCAGACAGAATTAGGCGTCTTGGCACAGAGTTTTATGAATAAAGGCGAACTCGTGCCCGATGATGTAACTATCGCGATGGTGAAAGACCGCATTTCGCGCCCGGATTGTGAACGGGGCGTCATTTTGGATGGTTTCCCTCGCACCCCGATACAAGCAGATGCCACCAAAGCCCTGCTTAATGAGATGGGCGAAGACTTGGCTGTTGTGCCTTATATCACCGCCCCGAATGATGTTATTATCGAACGCCTCTCTGGACGTTGGACTTGCCGGGCGCATGGACATATTTTCCATGAAAAATTTAATCCTCCGGCAACGCAAGGGGTTTGTGACCATGATGGTTCCGAACTTTACCAGCGCGATGATGATAAAAAGGAAACCGTAAAACATCGTATTCAAGTTTATGTTGAACAAACCTCGCCCTTGATCGAATATTACCGTAAGGCTGGTCTTCTGGTGGATATCCGAGGCGACCAAGAAATCGAAAAGGTGACACAAGACCTGCTCGATGCAATCGAAGGTAAATAATGGACTGGGCTAGACAAATCCATATCAAAAGTCCTGCAGAAGTAGAAATTATGCGCGAAGCAGGGCGTATTAATGCAACAGTTCATGCAACTGTTCGCGAACTCTTAAAACCAGGTGTGACCACAGCCGACCTCAACGCGGCTGCTGAGGAAGTGCTGCGGAAACACAACGCTGTATCGCCCTTTAAAAATTATCCGGGACCTTATCCTTATCCGGCATCAATTACCGTTTGTATTAACGAAGAACTGGTACACGGGATACCCTCGAAGAAACGCAAATTAAAGAATGGCGATATCGTCTCTGTTGATTGCGGCACCCTTTTTGAAGGATTTGTAGCAGATTCCGCGTTTTCTGCCGGAGTAGGAAAACTTTCCTCGGCAGCGCAGAAACTGCTGGATGTCACCGAAGGTGCTTTAAAGGCAGGCATTGATAAGATGCGCCCAGGTAACCGAACCGGCGATGTCTCCGCAGCGATCCAGCAATATGTTGAAAGCCGTGGCTTCTACGTTACACGAGAATACACTGGTCACGGTGTTGGGCGACAAATGCACGAAGGTCCACAAGTGCCGAACTACGGCACACCCGGACGCGGGTTGTTACTCCGTCCCGGGGTTACCATTGCCCTTGAACCAATGGTACTGGTCGGAACCCATAAGACAAAAGTCTTGCGCGACCAGTGGACAGTTGTCTCAGCAGACAAATCATTGACGGCACATTTTGAACATTCAATTGCCGTAACCGAAGGAGAACCTCTGATCCTGACTGTCCTTTGATGAGGCTGCTGAAAGACTGTTATCCACTCTTTTTTGAGTGCTAGACGAAATTAAAAACAACGAGTATAATCCAGTGCTTTGGGCTGAGAAGACTCAGCCGTAACGTAGGAGAACGAATATGAAAGTATCACCATCTGTTCGCAAGCGCTGTGCGAAATGTAAAATTGTTCGGCGCAGAGGTAAGTTGTACGTGATTTGCGAAAATCCTAGACATAAACAGCGACAAGGTTAGGTTAAAGATATTATGGCAAGAATCGAAGGTGTTGATCTTCCCCGTAACAAACGGGTAGAAATCGGCTTAACCTACATTTATGGGATTGGCCGAACTCGCGCCAAAGAAATTTTGGCTGCGACCAATGTAAACCCCGATCAGCGGATTAAAGATCTTTCAGAAGCTGATTTGGCAGTGTTGCGCGAATTTATCAACCAGAATTATAAGCTGGAAGGTGACCTTCGCCGCGAAACGCAGATGAATATCAAGCGTCTGATTGAGATCGGTTGTTATCGCGGTCTCCGTCATCGCCGCAGTTTGCCCGTCCACGGGCAACGCACGCGAACCAACGCGCGTACCCGCAAAGGTCCGAAAAAGACGGTTGCCGGTCGTGGTCGTCGCCGTGGCGCTGGTAAGTAATAGAGTTATAGCGAGGAATTATGGCTAAAAATGTACGTTCATCACGTCGCGGTGGCGCAAAAAAGAAAGCCAAACGCAGCTTGTCCGTTGGACAGGTGCACATTATGGCATCTTTCAATAATACGATCGTTACTGTGACCGATCTTCAAGGAAATACGGTTGCCTGGGGCAGTGCTGGCTCTGCCGGTTTTAAAGGTTCGCGTAAGAGCACACCTTTTGCCGCTCGTTTGGCTGCCGAACAGGCTGCTCAAGCCGCCCAGCAGATGGGCATTCAGGAAGTTGACGTGATTGTCAAAGGTCCTGGTCCCGGTCGCGAAAACGCGATCCGTGCTGTACAGGCTGCGGGCGTGAAAGTTCGCTCGATTGCCGATATTACGCCGGTGCCGCATAATGGTTGCCGCCCGCCGAAGAAACGCCGCGTATAGCTGAGAAGAGGTAAGAAAATATGGCTAAGTATATTGGTCCGGTATGTAAATTATGCCGACGCGAAGGTGAAAAACTCTTCCTTAAGGGAGAGCGTTGCTTCTCCCCGAAATGTTCATTTGACAAACGCGACTATGCGCCTGGTCAGCATGGTCGTACCGCAAGCCGTGGACGCGGACGCGAGTCGGACTACGGTCGTCAGTTGCGTGCCAAACAGCGCGCTCGCCGCGTCTATGGTGTCTTGGAACGTCAGTTCAGCCGCTACTACAAAGTTGCCAATGCTCGTCGTGGTTTGACCGGTTTGAACTTATTGCAAATCCTTGAATCTCGCCTTGATAATGTTGTCTACCGCCTGGGCTTTGCGTCCAGCCGTGCAGAGGCTCGTTTGATGGTGACGCATGGACACTTTGTTGTCAACGGACGTCGCACGGATGTGCCCTCGATGTTGCTCAAAGATGGCGATGAGTTAGCTGTGCGTCAGGAATCACGCAAACTGACTTATTTCAAGAATCTCAACGATCTGGTTGAAAAACGTAATGTTCCTGCTTGGTTAGAGCGCGATGCAAAAGCACTCTCCGGCAAGGTTGCCCGTTTGCCCGAACGCTCCGAAATTGACGGCAGCTTGAACGAACAGTTGATTGTTGAATATTACTCACGCTAACGAAAAGAGAATATTGGCTGGGGTGGGGCGCTTTGTTCCCACCCGCCCGTATTTTATCTGCTTAGACAGGGAGAGGTGAACCGTGACGGGTATCACGAATATGGTAATCCCAAAGATTGAGAGAGAGGCTGAGTCTCGCAATTATGGTAAGTTTGTCATCAGCCCGCTGGAAAGAGGCTACGGAGCCACCATCGGTAATTCGATGCGCCGCGCGCTTTTGTCCTCATTACCCGGTGTTGCCGTTACCTCGATGCGGATAGCGGACGTTTTGCATGAGTTTACAGATGTGCCCGGTGTGCGCGAAGATGTCATTCAAATCATGTTGCAGGTCAAACAGATCCGCATGAAATTGGATGGCGTGGATAGCACTCGTATGCATTTGGAAGTTCGCGGCGAAGGCGTTGTGACTGCCGCAGATATTATTGCGCCCCCCGAAATCGAGATCGTCAATCCTGAACTTTATTTGTTCACGGTGGATGATAACAGCGCAAAATTAGATATTGAATTTTCCGTAGCGCGTGGACGTGGTTATTCCCCCGCCAATGAGCGCGGCGGACACATGCCCATCGGTGAAATGCCGGTAGATGCATTGTTCAGCCCCGTGAAAAAGGTCAACTGGGATGTTACCTCGGCGCGTGTCGGTCAAAGTACAAATTATGATAAGTTGATTCTGGAGATCTGGACAGACGGTACCCTTGCCCCTGAAAAGGCATTAAGCACCTCCGGCAAAGTTCTTATCGAGCATCTGCGCCACATCGCAGGCGTGAGCGAAGAATCGCTCATGGCAGTGATCGAAGAAGCAGATGAAGAAAAGGGTGTCAACAGCGAAGTTGCCGAGACCCCCGTAGAAGCGCTCGACCTTTCGGTGCGTGTCTTCAATTCCTTGAAGCGCACCGGCATCATCACCGTTGGTGATGTGCTTGATCTGCTTGAAAAAGGTGACCAAGCCATCATGTCCATTCGGAACTTCGGTGAAAAGAGCCTCGATGAACTGCGTCAGAAAATGCGCGAAAAAGGCTATATGTCTGACGAAGATGACACAGAAGGCAACGCGGAGTAATTAAGATGCGACATCATGTAGCAGGAAAAAAACTAAATCGCACAAAAGGCGCGCGCATTGCCTTGCGCCGCACCTTGATCAAACAGCTCTTTGAATATGAGCGAATTAAAACCACCAAAGCGAAAGCCCAAGCCATTCGCGGCGAAGCCGAACGGATGATTACTGTGGCACGCAATAGCATTGAAGCGGAAGATGCACAAAAAGTGCACGCTCGCCGTCTCATTGCTTCCAAATTGGGCGGCAATAAGATTCTTCCGAAACTTTTTGATGATATTGCCCCTCGCTTTGTCAATCGCAACGGCGGCTACACCCGCATGTTGAACCTCGGTCCTCGCAAAGGCGACGGTGCCGAGATGGTTTTGCTTGAGCTGGTCGAAGAATAAATTTCAGTAGTCGGTGTATAGTAATCGGTATTCAGCAACCCTGATCACTGATTACTGCCCACTGAATACTGTCAATGGCACGTTACCAAATTATCCTTGCTTACGACGGTACCGAATTTCTCGGTAGCCAACGGCAGGCAAAAAAACATCGTACGGTACAGGGCGAACTAGAAAACGCCCTCCGTAAGATGGGCTGGGACGGGACATCCGTCCTGATGGCTGGGCGCACCGACGCCGGAGTTCACGCTTCGGGACAGGTCGCGTCCTTTGACCTTGACTGGGCGCACCGCTTGGATGTCTTAGTCAACGCCCTAAATGCCAACCTGCCCGCCGATATGGCTGTCCGTCGGGCACAGGTCGCTTCTGATAATTTTCACCCCCGCTTTGACGCGACCGCCCGCCGATACCGTTACCGCATCTTCTCTCAGCCACAGCGCGATCCTTTGCGAGAACGCTATGCTTGGCGGGTTTTCCCAGCCCCACAAGAAGATGTGTTGCATGCGCTGGCAGCTATGCTGCCCGGCATTCACGACTTCGCTGCTTTTGGTTCCCCCCCCCGTCCCGGAGGCAGTACCGAACGTCATCTAATGCACGCGCATTGGGAAAAGCAAGCTGATGAGTGGCACTTTGAAGTGCAGGCAAATGCCTTCCTTTATCACATGGTGCGGCGTCTCGTACGCAGCCAGATTGTGATTGCACAGGGAAAATTTCCAAAGGAGATATTTGCCCGTGCTTTAGCCGACCAAGCCGAACTTCCGAGCGGTATCGCACCGCCCAACGGGCTGACGCTGGTCGAAGTGTCCTATCCTGATAATCTGGAAATTCTGAAGTCTAAAGTCTAACGTCTGAAGTCTTCACAAGTCTAAAATGGAGAGACGAAGTGTACAAAACGTATTATCCCAAACAAGCTGAAA
This sequence comes from Anaerolineales bacterium, assembly GCA_024763295.1. Lineage (GTDB taxonomy): Bacteria > Chloroflexota > Anaerolineae > Anaerolineales > Villigracilaceae > Desulfolinea. The sequence goes on along the minus strand of JANTFU010000037.1, from coordinate 2,314 downwards.
TCGAGCGCGATTGGTATATTGTGGATGCCAACGGTGAAAACCTCGGTCGTTTGGCAACTCGCATTGCCGCTACGTTGCTTGGTAAACACAAACCGACCTTCACGCCCGGCGTCGAAGGCGACAACGTGATTGTTGTCAATGCCGGTGGCGTTCAGGTGACCGGTACCCGCACCAATTCTAAAATGGATACCAAAAAGTATTACCGCCACTCAGGTTATCCCGGTGGCTTGACCTCCATCACCCTGCGTGACCAGCTCCAAAAACACCCCGACCGTGTTATTCGCTCGGCTGTTTGGGGGATGCTCCCGCACAACAAGATGGGTCGTCATCTGCTTAAGCGCTTGAAAGTGTATGAAACTGCGGAACACCCGCACGAAGCGCAGAACCCGCAGCCCCTGAAATAGAGAATAGGAAGATATTATGGCTGAACGATATTTTGAAGGCATTGGTCGCCGCAAAGAAAGCTCCGCCCGCGTGCGTGTAATGAGCGGCTCCGGCAACTTTACTGTCAACGACAAAGAGCTTGAAGCCTATTTCACCCGCTTTGGCGATGTGAACGACATTCTGGCTCCCTTTGCTGCTTCCGGCGAAAAACGTGAATCTTACGATGTCACCGTGCTGGTTAAAGGTGGCGGTGTCACCGGTCAGACCGACGCAGTAAAACTCGGCTTAGCGCGTGCGCTCGTAAAATTGAACCCCGATCTACAGCCTTCTTTGCGCAAAGGCGGTTTGCTTACCCGTAACCCGCTGGTCAAAGAACGCAAGAAACCTGGTCTCAAGAAAGCCCGCAAGGCGCCTACTTACACCAAGCGTTAAACCTTTATCGCAAAACTTGTCAGAAGCTAATGCAATCATCGCATTAGCTTTTGCCTTTTAAGTTTTCAACGACAAACCTGACAGGTTTTTAAAACCTGTCAGGTTTCTCTTATCGGGAGAAACCATGCCCACGCTACAAGAAACCCTCACCTTACTCAATCTCGAAAACGCCCCAAGACTCACTCTGTGCCGCGCAACCGAACTTCAGGACGCCCACATCCCGCCCTTTTTACCAGATGTGCCTGCGCTACTTTTAGATGTAGAAAAAGTTGACAGAGAGCATCTCTGCCGGATTTTGCAAACCGCCTATGATGCCGACCATCCCTTGCGCTTGGTACTGACCAACAACAGCGTTACGGACGTGAATTTGGGCTTGCTTGGTGTCAATGAGCTGGATGCCCCCGTCAGCGCGATTCTCGTCCCCGCCTTGCCCGCAGGGAGTTCTGTAACTGCCTTTGCCGAGATTGTCGCTCATTTGCGTGCGCCCGATGGCTGTCCCTGGGACAAAAAACAGACGCACCAGACCCTGCGCAAACACCTGCTTGAAGAATCCTATGAAGCCCTCGATGCGATGGATCAAAATGACCCCGCTGCCATGCAGGAAGAATTTGGCGATTTGCTGCTCCAAATTTTATTAAACGCACAGATTGCCAACGAGAACGGGCATTTTCGCATGAGCGATGTTGCCAAAGGTATTTACGACAAAATCATTCGCAGGCATCCGCATGTTTTTGGCGAGGTACAAGTTTCAGGTGAAGATGAAGTTTTGCAAAATTGGGAGCAACTCAAAGCGCAAGAACGCAAAAATGAGGGGAAACTGGAAAAAGGGATTTTAGACGGGGTTCCACTTTCTTTCCCGGCGCTCAGCCAAGCGTTGGAATATCAAGATCGCGCCGCCCGCGTTGGTTTCGATTGGGACACAATGGATGGTGTACTCGATAAATTGATGGAAGAAATAGATGAGATCCGTGCGGCTGAGACGCAGGAAGAGTTGGCGGCGGAAATCGGCGATCTCTTCTTTGTGCTGGTCAACTTTGCGCGCTGGCAAAAAGTAGACGCTGAATCTGCGCTGCGTGAAGCGAATAAGCGCTTTAGAGCGCGGTTTTCTTACATCGAGCAATGTGCGCGTGATGGACAATTTGAGATGCGTGATATGTCGCTGGATGAGATGGAAGCGTGTTGGCAGGCTGCCAAGCGGAGCGGGTTGTAGGGCGTGTTTGGTAAAGCGTATTGCGTATGGTTTTGAAGCTGCCGGTTATTATGCAATACGAAATCCGCATTACGCAAAAGGCTTAATTACAACGAAATTTACTAATCGCTTCGTTAAAGAAGTTGCGGGCAAGCTCTGCGGTTTCGGCGTAGACTTTCCAGCCGAAGGCGCGCTCACCACAAATCCACGCGGCAGCCCCGCCAGCGGAGATGGCAGAGGTGTTGTCAATTGCCGTGTAAAATGTAGTTAGGTCGCCGACCATGTTGACGTCAAGAGCGCCGACGCGCG